>NZ_KV810564.1:3876-70456 GCF_001812815.1 Streptococcus sp. HMSC073A12
TTTTTCTTGTGTCTCATTTTATGGGGCTAGTGCCTTCCAACTGGTTTTAAGTAAAGTGAACCATTACCAAATAATCACGCGGTCTTCTGGTTTGCGCCACATGCCATCGCCTTCTTTAACATCAAAAGTCGTAAAGAAATCATCAAAGTTTGGCAATTGAACATTTGCCCGAAGTTTTCCAGGAGCATGCACGTCCACGCTGGCTAGCATCTGCATGAACTCTGGCCGAGCTTTCATGCGCCAGATACGGGCAAAGTTAGTAAAGAATTCTTCTGCAGAGAAGTCTGCTTCTTTCTTAGCGGCTTCCAGTGCTGCCGCAATACCACCAAGGTCTGCAATATTTTCTGAAACAGTTAGTTTCCCATTGACTTTAGCACCGTAAGAATCCTGTCCGTCAAATTGCTCAATCACCTTTTGAGTACGTGCTTGAAAGGCCTCGTAATCTTCTGACTTCCACCAATTGTTCAAACTTCCGTGTTCGTCAAATGAAGCTCCATTTGAGTCAAAGGCATGAGAAATTTCATGAGCAATCACCGCACCGATTCCACCATAGTTAGCTGATGAAGATTGATGTAAATCATAAAATGGCGCTTGGAGAATGGCTGCTGGGAACACAATTTGATTTTGCTGTGGGTCATAATACGCGTTGACCATATGGGCTGGCATGTGCCATTCACTGCGATCCACTTCCTTGTTCCACTTGCTCCATGTATGCGCAATAGAAATTTTTGCTAAATTTTGAGCATTCTCCACCAAACTCAAATTCTCATCAATCACTTTTTTCGCATAGGTTTCTGGCAATTTCTCTGGATAGCCGATATGCGGTGTGATGACATTGAGTTTGACAATCGCTTTGTCACGTGTTTCCTTAGCGAGCCAATCCGCCTTTTCCAGACGCGACTTATAAACATCAATCATAGCAGCAACTTTGTGCTCTACATCTGCTTTTGCTTCAGGTGAGAATTTTTCTCGCGCATACCACAAACCAAGTGCTTGGTTATACGGACCTTGCGCTAGCTGGTAAGCTGCCTTTTCTTTTGGACGTGGTTCTGGGACACCTGAGATAGCGCGTGCATAGGTACCTGAAAGGACACGAATTTCTTCAGTGAGCAAAGAAGTCCATGCTCCAGTAGAGAATAACTTCAGTGCCGCATGCAAATGCTCCCAATTCTTTTCTGAATAACATTCTGCTGCAAAGTCTTTCCAGAAACGCTCTTGAGGAACAATCACTTTGTCTGGGACTTGTCCCAAAATCTCTGTAAAAATCGCGTCAAGCGGCAATTCTGGAGCTAGCTTCGTAAAATCTGCCCAATCGTAAGGATGATACAATTTCACATATTCTGAACTTTCTTCATTTGACAGGACATACTTGGCTAATTTAGCATCCAATTCCAGATATTTATCCAAAATATCTTTTGTTTCCTCTGCCGAAAAGCCAAATTTAGTCAACAATTCTTCCTGCATTTTCCGCCAGATTGCCAGCAATTCCTTGCCTTTTTCATTTCCTTCTTCATAGTAGGTTGTATCTGGCAAAATGATTCCAGGCGCATCGGCCCAGAGAACATTCATTTGCGCATTCATAAAGTCTGGAGCAACATCAAAAGTAAAGAAATTTGGCTTTCCAGCCATTTCATATTCAGCAATCTTATCTGCAAATTCCTTAAAAGAGCCAAGCGCTTTATATTCTTCCACAAGCGGCATCGCTGGAGCAACTCCTGCTTGTTCCCGTCCGTCAAAATCTGCCACCAAACGATGGTATTTCACAAAATTTTGCAAAATTGGATCATCCGGCACATCTTGACCTGCTAACCATTTATCAGTTGTAGCCAGCATCAATTTTTCAATATCTTGATCCAGATCCATAAATCCACCTGTCACAGGCTTATCATCAGGAATAACTGCTGTTTTTTCCCATTCACCATTGACATAGTCAAAAAAATCATCTTGTAAACGTGTCATCTTGTTCTCGCTTTCATTGTTTTATCTTAATCCTATCAAAAAAGTTCTGAATAATCAAACTTTAATCAAAAGAGATTTTCTGTCAAACTTTACTTCTGATTTTTCTTAAAAATTCTAAAAATTAACTTGACTTAATTTTTATTTTAATGTATATTAACAGCAGAGGGGGTATAAAAATGATACGTATCGAAAATTTAAGTGTCTCTTATCAGGAAACACTTGCTCTCAATCAGATTTCTTTGGAAATCCAAGACCCAACTATCATGGGAGTTATTGGCCCCAACGGAGCTGGTAAATCCACTCTTTTAAAAGGAATGTTGGGTATCATTGACCACGCTGGACAAACTTATCTTGATGATAAAGAATTCTCAAAAGTGCTCAGTCACGTAGCTTATGTGGAACAAAAAATTCACATTGACTACAACTTTCCTATCAAAGTAAAAGAATGTGTATCGCTTGGACTGTATCCAAAAGTGAAATTGTTTCACAGACTAAAAAGCACAGACTGGGACAAGGTGACAAATGCGCTGCGCATTGTCGGCTTAGAGGATTATGCTGAACGCCAAATCAGCCAGTTGTCAGGAGGGCAATTTCAACGGGTCTTGATTGCGCGCTGTCTGGTACAAGAAGCAGACTGTATCTTTCTGGACGAACCGTTTGTCGGGATTGATTCGATCAGCGAAGAAATTATCATGACAACGCTACGCAATCTAAAAGAACAAGGAAAAACGATTCTCATCGTCCACCATGACTTAGGAAAAGTCCCGCATTATTTTGATCAAGTTTTAATTTTGAATAAAGAACTCATTGCCATTGGGGAAACTTCATCAACTTTCACAGAAGAAAACTTGAAAAAAGCTTACGGCTCTCAGCTTTTTGTGAATGGAGGTCTTTAATATGTTTTCAGAATTTCTTGATGGACTACAAAATTTCCATTTTTTACAAAATGCACTGATTACGGCCATTGTCATCGGGATTGTTGCTGGAGCAGTTGGTTGCTTCATTATCCTAAGAGGCATGTCCTTGATGGGCGATGCCATTTCACACGCAGTCTTGCCAGGAGTTGCACTCTCCTTTATTTTAGGAATCAACTTCTTTATCGGAGCCATTGTTTTTGGGCTTTTAGCTTCGGTCATTATTACTTATATTAAAGGAAATTCAATTATCAAAAGTGATACTGCCATTGGAATAACTTTTAGTTCCTTTTTAGCTCTTGGAGTCATTTTGATTGGAGTTGCGAATAGTTCAACCGACCTTTTCCATATTCTTTTTGGAAATATCTTAGCTGTGCAAGACATTGATATGTGGATTACAATTGGTGTAGGAATCGCTGTTCTAATTATTATTGGACTATTCTTCAAAGAATTATTGATTACATCTTTCGATCCACTTCTGGCAAAAGCGATGGGGATGCCAGTCAATTTTTATCATTATCTCTTGATGATTCTCTTGACGCTAGTTGCAGTTACAGCTATGCAAAGCGTGGGAACGATTTTGATTGTTGCCATGCTGATTACACCTGCTGCTACTGCTTATCTTCACGCTAACAGTCTTAAAACGATGATTATCTTGTCTTCTAGCTTGGGGGCAATTGCATCTGTCTTAGGACTTTTCATTGGCTATACCTTTAATGTTGCGGCTGGCTCAAGCATTGTACTGACATCCGCCATTATCTTTGCCATTAGTTTCTTTATCGCTCCAAAACAACGATTTAACAAACTAAAAAATAAACCCAAGCTAAAATAAAATTAGTATTTCATTTATTAAAGGAGAACCTTATATGAAAAAATTAGGTTTTATCGCCGTTCTGTTTTTAGCCATCATCGGGCTTGCTGCCTGCGCTGGTCAAAAAGGAACTTCTGCCAACAAATCTTCAAAATTGAATGTTGTTGCTACCAACTCGATCATCGCTGATATTACCAAAAATATCGCTGGTGATAAAATCAATCTGCACAGTATCGTTCCTGTCGGAAAAGATCCACATGAATACGAACCATTACCAGAGGATGTGAAAAAAACATCAAAAGCTGATTTGATTTTCTACAATGGTATCAATTTGGAAACCGGCGGAAATGCTTGGTTTACAAAATTGGTCAAAAATGCGAAAAAGACTGAGAACAAAGATTACTATGCTGTAAGTAACGGAGTGGATGTTATCTATCTGGAAGGTCAAAATGAAAAAGGGAAAGAAGATCCTCATGCTTGGCTCAATCTAGAAAACGGAATTATTTATGCTAAAAACATTGCAAAACGTTTGATTGAAAAAGATCCTAAAAACAAAGAAACTTATGAAAAGAATCTGAAAGCTTATACTGCAAAACTTGAAACATTGGACAAGGAAGCAAAAGCAAAATTCAATAATATTCCTGCTGAAAAGAAAATGATTGTTACAAGCGAAGGTTGCTTCAAGTACTTCTCTAAAGCTTATGGTGTCCCATCTGCTTATATTTGGGAAATCAACACTGAAGAAGAAGGAACTCCAGATCAAATCAAAACATTGGTTGAAAAACTTCGTAAAACAAAAGTACCATCACTCTTTGTTGAAAGTAGTGTTGATGACCGTCCAATGAAGACTGTTTCAAAAGATACAAAAATTCCAATTTATGCCAAGATTTTCACTGATTCAATCGCTGAAAAAGGAGAAAAAGGCGATAGCTACTACGACATGATGAAATGGAATTTAGATAAAATTGCCGAAGGTCTTAGTAAATAAGAAATATAAAAGGAGCCGGAAATGATTACCAGTTCCTTTTTACTTGAAATCCTTCTTGAATAAATAAGCCTTTCATTCTCTGAAACAAGCGGTTATCGGCTGTATTCTTAAGTTATTTTTGATATACTAGTATGATAAGGAGTAAAAGGACAATATGACCCCAAACAAAGAAGATTACCTCAAATGTATTTATGAGATTGGTACGCATACTAAAAAAATTACAAATAAAGAAATTGCCGCCCAGATGCAGGTGTCTCCCCCAGCTGTCACAGAAATGATTAAAAAGATGAAAGCCGAAAAATTGATTGTAAAAGATAAAACAAGCGGTTATTTACTGACAGATCTTGGTTTACATCTTGTTTCTGAGCTATATCGCAAGCACCGTTTAATCGAGGCTTTCCTCGTACATGATTTGGGATATACGACTGATCAAATCCATGAAGAAGCGGAAGTCTTAGAACACACCGTTTCAGAATTATTTGTCGAGCGCTTAGAAAAAATGCTGGATTTCCCAGAAACCTGTCCCCACGGCGGAACCATTCCTGCAAAAGGTGAATTATTGGTCGAAAAATACCAATTGACTTTAGATCAAGTTGAAAATGCTGGGACCTATCGTTTAACACGAGTTCACGATGAATTTGAATTATTAAAATATTTGGAAAAACACGATTTACATCTGGGAGATACGCTGATTCTGGAGCAATACGATCCTTACGCTCAACTGTATGCGCTCAAGGTCAATGGAAAAGAGCTGCAAGTCAACTCTGCTATCGCTCAACAGCTTTATGTGGAAAAAAATATAAAAGGAAGTCGAAACTGATAACATTAACACATTGGAGACTGCTCAATGCGTATTGAGTTTTATCCTAGAAAGCAAACAAGTCTGGAACAGTTTTGTCCAGACTCGTTTTTATTTATCATTTTCTCAACGATTCTTCGTATCTAACACAATCGTCACCGGTCCGTCATTGACTAACTCAACCTGCATATCAGCTGCGAAAACACCTGTTTTAACAGGTATTTCTCGACCTAGCAATTCGTTAAAATCATCATACAATTGACTAGCCAAGTCTGGTTGAGCAGCGCCTATAAAAGCTGGGCGATTACCTTTTTTTGTATCTGCGTAAAGGGTAAATTGAGAAATAGAAAGAATTTCTCCATTTACGTCTTTGACGGACAAGTTCATCTTGTCTTCATCATCTGAAAAAATCCGCATATTGGCAATTTTTCTCGCTGCATATGCCACATCTTCTTGAGCATCATCTGGAGCAACACCGACTAGCAACAGTAGTCCTTGCTGAATTTGATTATAAAGTTCGTTATCAATCGATACCGAAGCTCGCTTCACACGCTGAATCACTATTTTCATTGTTGAACTTCCTAATTTTCGTTACATTTTGTGAATTAATTCACAAAAACGCAATTTTAGCAAAACATTTCCGCTCTGCTGTCCTCACCTAGCCATTTGTCCGTTTGACAGAATAAACTTCTGGCACGCTCTTAATCTTATCTACAACTGTTGTGAGCATGGATAAATTAGCGATTCCGAAAGAAACATGAATGTTGGCAAATTTCATATCCTTAGTTGGTTGTGCATTCACAGTGGAGATATTTTTTGTTGTATTAGACAAAACTTGCAGCACATCGTTCAAAAGACCTGCTCGATTCAAACCATAAATATCAATGTGCGCTGTGTATTCTTTCGTAGAGGTATTTTCTTCCCATTCGACCTCAATCAAGCGCTGCTCATAATTTTCCTGCGCTCGTAGATTCATACAGTCCTTACGATGAATGGCAACCCCGCGCCCCTTTGTAATGTACCCGACAATCTCATCACCAGGAACTGGATTACAACATTTGGCAATCCGTATCAAAAGCCCTGACGCACCTTGGATAATGACGCCGCCCTCATGTTTGACCTTGAGGGTGTCCTTGTTTTCAACCTTGACTTCACCGCCCTTAACAAGCTCTTCTGCTTCAGCTCTTGCTTTAGCACGCTCTTCTTCACGGCGTTCTCTTTCTGTCAAACGATTAAAAATCGAAACAGCACTAACTTCACCAAACCCAATCGCCGCAAAAAGAGTTTCCTCTGTTTTGTAGCTCGTTTTTTGCAGAACTTCTTCCATGTGTCTTTTGTCCATGTATTTGTTAGCCACATAGCCATTTTCTTGAAATTGTGCTTGCAGAAGTTCTCGACCTTTAGAAATGGATAATTCCTTGTCTTGATTTTTGAAAAATTGACGAATTTTATTGCGTGCCTTGCTAGTCTTAACAAGGTTAATCCAGTCACGACTCGGTCCAAAGGAATTGGAACTGGTAATAATCTCAACTTGGTCCCCAGTTTTTAACTTCGTAGTCAAGGGCACCATGCGACCATTTACCTTTGCACCAACCGCTTTTTCACCCACTTTTGTATGGATTTCATAAGCAAAATCAATCGGTCCTGAGTCTTTTGGCAGCGAACGAACAGCACCATCCGGCGTGAAGACATAGATTTCTTCAGCAAGGTAATTTTCCTTGACGGAATCCACAAAATCCTGTGCATCATTGGACTGGTCTTGGAGTTCCATCATCTCCTTAATCCAATTCATCCCAATCGCCGATTCTTTGCTATCAACCTGCCCTTTAATACCTTTTTTATAGGCCCAGTGTGCAGCAACCCCGTATTCTGCCACTTCGTGCATTTCTTTGGTCCGAATTTGAAACTCAATCGGTCCCTTAGGCCCATAGACGGTCGTATGGATTGACTGGTAACCATTTGCCTTGCGATTAGCAATATAATCTTTAAAACGTCCGGGCATTGGTCGCCAGAGTTCATGAATGTAGCCCAACATAGCATACACATCACTTTGCGTATCTAAAATGCAACGAATAGCGATCAAGTCATAAATCTCATCAAAACGCTTTTTCTTGTCCTGCATTTTCCGATAAATGGAGTAAATATGTTTAGGACGACCGTAAATTTCCCCATGAAGATTACGCTCAGACGCATAGGTTTCAATCTTATGAACCACTTCGTCCACTAACTCCTCACGTTCCCGACGTTTTTCTTTCATCAGGTGGGAAATCTTATAAAACTCTGTCGGATTCAAATATCGAAAAGCTAAATCTTCCAATTCCCATTTGACGCTCGAAATCCCCAAGCGATGAGCCAACGGAGCATAAATTTCCATGGTTTCACATGAGATGCGTTCCTGCTTGTCTTTGCGCAGATGCTTGAGCGTTCGCATATTGTGCAAACGGTCTGCCAGCTTGACCAAAATGACACGAATATCCTTAGACATCGCCATTAGCATTTTTCGGTGGTTTTCAGCCAACTGCTCCTCGTGAGACATGTACTTGACTTTACCAAGTTTGGTCACACCATCGACAATCACGCGCACATCATGTCCAAACTCGCCTTCCAAATCGTCCAAAGTTGCAGCTGTGTCTTCTACAACATCATGTAAAAAACCGCAAGCGACACTGACCGCATCCAACTTTAGCTTAGCTAAAATCCCTGCCACTTGAATCGGATGGATGATATATGGCTCACCTGATTGGCGAAATTGCCCCCGATGCCGACCTACTGCATAAACCAAAGCTTTTTGAACAAAGGCAACATCTTCTGATGATAAATACTTTCTAGTAAGAGCGACCACTTGATCGCCCGTCAAATTCACTTCTTTTGGCATTTTCTCTCTCCAGTTCTTCCTACCATTTTATCATTTTTAGACCGATATGAAAACAAGGAAATACAGAAGAAAGCAATAGAATCATAAGAAATACCTAAAAGCTGCAGATTCAATACCATTTCCCCAATACTAGGAAAAAGAACATGGCACCATTTCAGGTAAAAAGCCCGCCTTTAAATAGGCGGGTTGTGATGGAAGAAGTGATGTTTTTCAGTATGCAACATATCTCCGATAAATTCAACATAAGCATAAATGAGATAGCAAGCTGATACAACGCCTAGCATAGCAATCAACAACTCAAATAAGGTAGATAAAGACATGATTGAACCTCCTCTCCTTATCAAGCAAAAGCATTTTTCGTCATCTAGCTAGCAAATTTGTTCCTGTACTTCCATCCTTTCTAGCTAAGCTAGATATTTCACTTATATTATACCAAAGTCAGGAGTTAAGGACAATAGAAATTAGCTTTCCCAATGATTTTTCCCTATTGCAGTAGCTCTGTCAGTACACTGACTGCACTGAGTGCGTAAAGCGGAGCTGTCTCTGTCCGCAAGATACGTGGACCCAGCCCTGCAAGTATAGCTCCCATCTCTTCCAATGTGGCAATTTCTGCTGGAGACAGGCCACCTTCTGGACCAAAAATAAATAAAATCCGACTTCCTTTTTTGAGTTCTGTCACAGCCTTGACCAAAGCAGCAGACTCTCCCCCTTTGGCAGATTCCTCATAAGCTACAATGACGCGGTCAAACTGGCTCAAACAATCTAAAAAATCAATTTTCTTCTCGAAAAGTCGAACTTCTGGTACCCAATTGCGTTTGCTCTGCTCTGCTGCTCCCAAAACAATCTTCTCTAGTTTGTCTGCTTTCTTAGCAAGTTTCTTACCGTCCCACTTGGCAACAGACCAGTCGGCCTGAAAGGCCCAGATAGCAGCTGCACCCAGTTCCGTCGTTTTCTGAGCTACCCATTCTAGCTTGTCTCCCTTGGGAAAGCCAGAAGCAACCGTCACATGAAGTGGCAGCTCCGCGTTTTCTGGCAATTCTTCTACCAGATTCAGCACATGGCGCTCTCTATCTGCAACTCTTGCTAGACGTTTAATACCATCCTCAAAAACCAGTACTACCTCATCATCTTCTACCAAACGCATAACAGAAAACATATGCTTGAGGGTATCTTTATCTCTGATAATGACAGGATTTTCAACCTGTCCTTTCACAAAATACTGCTGCATCTAACCTCCTATCACTCCTGAAATCTCCTTGGTTTTCTTAAAGACACAGGCATTCCACTCGCCCTGAATCATGTGGGTCTCAAGGAAAAATCCAGCAGCTTCTGCTGACTCCCGCACCAGATTCCATTTCTCAGAGATAATTCCGCTCATAATCAGGTAGCCCTCATCCTTAAGCAAACGGTAAGCATCATCCGTTAGATTTACCAAAATATCCGCCAGAATATTGGCTACAATGACATCAGCCTCAATATCAATGCCTTTGAGAAGGTCGCCAGCTGCCACATGAATATTTTCAGTCCCAGCATTCAGCGCAATATTTTCCTGAGCAACACGGACAGCCACATCGTCTAGGTCATAGGCGAAAATCTCCTTGGCACCCAAGAGAGAGCTGGCAATGGAGAGAACCCCACTGCCTGTACCCACATCCAGCACCGTTTCTCCGCCCCGCAGGACCTGCTCCAGAGCAAAGAGGCTCATCTTGGTCGTCGGGTGAGTGCCCGTACCAAAGGCCATGCCAGGATCCAGCTTGATAATCTTCTCACCAGTGGTCACCTCATAGTCCGTCCAGGACGGCACGATGGTCAAGTCATGGGTGATTCGAGCCGGTTCAAAATATTTTTTCCAATTGTCCGCCCAATCTTCCTCTGCCAGCTGCTGAGTGGTTAACTGGGTTTCTCCAATCTCCAAACCAAAATCTCTAAGCTGTACCAAACGCTCTTTCACTTCTTGACGAATCATTTCAAGATTCGCTGTTTCTGGGTAATAAGCCGTAATGGCAACCATATTCAGCTGCTCTACCTGAGGCAGCACCTCCCCAAAAGGACCAGCTTCCCCCAGATAATCCGCACTGTCATCAATCGCCACACCTTGACTGCCTAGGTCAATCAGAATATTACTGACCGCTTCTTCCGCCTCACGGCTGACCATGATAGTTAGTTCTTGCCAAGTGTTCATGTGTCATTCCTTTCTTTTAATACTCTTCGTCATATAAACCATATCCATGCCCTCTTGCTCTGGTTCAGTATGCGTTTGATGATAGCCGCATTTTTCATAAAATTTGACCATAGGCTCATCTTGGAAAACCGTACACAAATCCCACTGAGTAATCGTAGGAAATCTTTTCTCTAGCAGGCGAATCCCTTCGTAGCCATAGCTTTTTCGCTGATATTGAGGCAAAATCGCAGCTGTACCAAGCCAACCTTTTGTTCGCTCATCGTTGGTTTGCAAGCGAAGAAAGCCAACAATTTCCTCATCATCTTTGACAAAATAGTAAAAACTATTAAGACGTTCCACCAACTTCCACTTAATCCGCTCCCTATCTTCCAGATAAGGATCATACTGGTCATGATATTTTTCGTAGACAGCTTTAAAACTAGCACGTTGAATACCGATAATGGTTTCTAAATCTGTAGCTTCTGCTTGTTCTATATGAATCATCTCTGCACCTCCAAATAATCTCCCAATCTACTTTTCAACTGCGGGATGACGTTTTCATCCGCTAATAATTCTTCTATATTTACTAATTTGTAGCCCTGTCCTTCGTCACCAAAGACAATCTGATCTATTAGTTCTTGACAGATAGAAGCCACCATGAAAACAGAAACTTTCTCAGGATGAACAAATCCCTGATAACATTTGACCCAAGCAATGGAATCCTCCATCAGTTCAATGCCCAGCTCCTCAAAGACTTCTCTTTTAATGCACTCAAAAGGCGTCTCGTCCTTTTCTCTCCCACCGCCAGGAAAATCCCACATATTAGGATAAGGAATAGTCGAAATATCGTCTCTTAAAATGGTTAAAATTGTATCACCATGCAGCAAAGCAATTTTACAGCCTGAGAAATCAAACGTTTGATGCAAAACAGTCATATCGCTCATTCTTACTTTCTTCCGCACAATTAGTCGTCTTCTTGGGACACCCTTGTGTTTTAGTATCTCGGATAGGGATAAAAGTCCGTCTCTTGCAAATCTGCTCTGGCTTTTTCAAAAGCTTTATTATTCCAGACAATTTCAAATTCCTCTGCCGCTGGATCTGCCAGAAAATCCATGAGAGCATCTAATCCCTCTTCGGCTGTCTGCTTCAAAAAATCCACAAAGTAGGTCAAGAATTCACGAGACAAACCTTTTTTTGGCTCGTAAGGAACAACTGTTAGATAATCCTCTGTTTCAAAGTGAGACTTAGCAGGATTATAAAAGAGAACGCTTTCTTCAAAGAAAATGTCTTCTGTGCTACTTTCTCCATCCACATCTAACAGTTCGATGCCATTTGCATTTTGTACTTCTAAGAGAAAGGACACTTCTACGGCATGATTCTTCTTATCCCAGTTTATCTCATAGTCAAATGGAAAGCATTGCCCCATTTCTTCATTTAATATATCCAAAAATCCATATTTAACCATAGCCAGCCTCTCTCCAATCCTTTAAAATGTGTTAAAATAGATATAACTATAGTAACATAAATCAGAACAGTTGAAAAGAATACCAGTAAGGAGGAAAACGTATGCCAGACAATTTAGCGATTCGCATGCGGCCTAAAAATATCAATCAGGTCATCGGTCAGAAACATCTGGTCGGTGAAGGAAAAATCATTCGTCGCATGGTGGAAGCCAATCGCCTGTCTTCCATGATTCTCTATGGTCCGCCCGGCATCGGTAAGACTTCCATTGCTTCTGCCATCGCTGGTACTACAAAATTTGCTTTTCGGACCTTTAATGCTACCGTTGATAGTAAGAAGCGTCTGCAAGAGATTGCGGAAGAAGCCAAGTTCTCTGGTGGTTTGGTGCTACTTTTAGATGAGATTCACCGCTTGGATAAGACAAAGCAGGACTTCCTCCTCCCTCTGTTAGAAAACGGTCTAATCATCATGATTGGTGCCACAACAGAAAATCCTTTTTTCTCCGTCACTCCTGCTATTCGCAGCAGGGTACAGATTTTCGAGCTGGAGCCTCTGACAAATGACGATATTAAACAAGCTATTCAAACAGCCCTGACGGACACCGAACGAGGCTTTGACTTTCCTGTCCAGCTAGATGATGACGCTCTGGATTTCATTGCCACTTCCACGAACGGAGACTTGCGCTCAGCCTTTAATTCTCTAGATTTAGCAGTTCTCTCTACTCAAGCAGATAATACATGCGTTCGCCATATCACTCTGGATATTATGGAAAACAGCCTGCAAAAGAGCTACATCACTATGGACAAGGACGGAGACGGGCACTATGACGTTCTGTCCGCCTTACAGAAGTCTATTCGCGGGTCTGATGTCAATGCCAGTCTCCATTATGCAGCTCGCTTGATTGAAGCTGGAGACCTTCCCAGTCTCGCACGACGTCTGACGGTCATCGCTTATGAGGACATTGGTCTGGCAAACCCCGATGCTCAGATTCATACAGTGACCGCACTTGAAGCTGCTCAAAAAATTGGGTTCCCAGAAGCTCGCATCCTCATTGCCAACATTGTCATTGACCTAGCACTTTCTCCTAAGTCCAACTCTGCCATAGTAGCTATAGATAAAGCTCTTTCGGATTTGCGACAAAATGGAAACTTCCCTATCCCCCGCCATCTACGAGACGGTCACTACGCTGGTAGCAAGGAGCTGGGAAACGCACAAGATTACAAATATCCACATAACTATCCTGGTAATTGGGTGCAGCAAGACTACCTTCCTGAAAAAATTAAAAATGCCGATTATTTCACTCCGAACGAAAACGGGAAGTACGAACGAGCCCTTGGCATGACTAAAAATAAGATTGAACAACTCAAAAACCACTAAAAAATCGTGGTATCGTTTGCAAAAAATCAATTTTTTCTCTTGAATTTTTCAAAAATTGTGGTATCATAATTATAGAAACGCTGTGGTGTACGACTTCACACTTAAGTGTTGACCGACTATTTTTTGTATTATTAGGGAAACAAAAGACTTCTAACAGCTTGCAGGCCGTCTCACGCGGAAGCAGCTTCAGTTAGAGCGAGTTGCCCACCTGCTTAATTGCGCGGGTTCAATACAAATCGTGAAGGTCCGGCACCAATACAGCTTTTTCTGTTGCCTCCTTAGCTCAGTTGGTAGAGCAGTGGACTCTTAATCCATGGGTCACAGGTTCGAGCCCTGTAGGGGGCATCAAACTTCAACAGTAAAAGCCTTGATAACCAAGGCTTTTTTGCTTGTCTTAAGAGCATTTGCCCCATCATTTGCCCCACATTTTTTTATGAGCAATCTTTCCAGATATCTCTGATTTGATTAAATTCCTCAAAAATTTTCTCTTCTAAAGTGTGTCCATATACTTCTACCAACATTGAAATATCTCTATGCCCTAGAATTTTTGCAATAACTCCAAGGTCAAAACCTTTGTGCCAGAGGTAGCTTCCATAGGTGTGACGTGCTCCTTTTGTCGTGATAATTGGATAAATGTCCAACTCATTTAAGAGAACACTCAAAGCTTTATTGACGCTTGCAATATCTGGAACTGAATGAATATATCCAAAATGTTGAAAGATCATTCGATATCGATTTTTGATTCCTAACTCCATGTTTGATCTTTCTTGCTCCGTTTGTAAAAGGCGCAAAATTTTGATACACTCTTCGTCTATCGGAACCATCCGAATAGACGTTTTATTTTTTGGTGGAACAAACTTATGAGAGAGAGTATTATACCTCCTGTATGTTTTTAACAATCCTCTGTCAAAATCAACCTCATTCCAAGTTAACGCTACTAACTCTCCAAACCTCATGCCTGTTTTTAATAGAAAATAGACGATATAAGGAACAATTGAACGTTGGTAATCGAATTTTCTCTTTACTGCTAAAAGTAAATCCAGATAGTCCTTTTCTGTATGTAAATATTTCTCTTCTGTCATCTGTTGTTCTTTGGATGAAAACAACTCGACATGTTGTGTAAAATCATCTATTAGAACTTTGTCAGCAATTGCCATTTGGATGCTCTGATGAATTCCAGTATTCAATCTACCAAGAAAATTTCTACCAACTGTTTGTCCATACTTATTCATAATTCTTTGGTATTCACTCGCACGAATTTGAGTGACTTTTTTATTTCCAAATAATCTTTCAATTGTGTTTTTACGGAGAAGATATTTTTTCTTTGTCTCTTCCGACCTACTACTCGGTAGAATTTTTAGTTCAAGCCATTCTTGATATAGATCGACAAGAGAAATATCTCTAGAAATTCTTTTCCCTAAACGAAGTTCTTGCAGAATCGGTTCAGCTTCTGACTCTGCAAGTTTTTTTGTTTTAAAACCGCTATTATGAACAACTGTTTTCCCTTCGCTACGAATTTCATAGGTCCATAAATTACTATCTCCTCGCTTTCGATAACGAACACTTGCCATATTACGCCACCTCAGTTCCTAGAATCTCATTTACAACACTTTTGGGAACAACCATCAAACGTTTGCGATTATAAAACGTATAGCCTCGTGATACAAGTAATTCTCTCGCCTGATGAATGATATCATTCGCTGTATGAGGGCGATAGCCCATTTCAATTAATTCTTTGTTACTAATTAAATTATTGTCCATAGTTATCCTCCTTATTTATTTTCTAAATTCAGAAACTCACCTACAAGTAGTTGTAATTCTGTATTTAATTTAGGGAGATTCTGTATTAATACTTCTTTTAATTCTTCCGCAAATTGGTTCGTTTCTTCTCTCAATAGTTTGCGGACTCTTGTTTTTTTCTTTTTGATGCTGTCTGATTTTAAATTTGGAAAAGCCAATGATAACAGTTCAGGATTGTTGAGAAAGATAATTGTAAATGCTCTTTGCTCCACTCGAATATGTTCTAGCTTATAAAATCCGAAATTATCAAGTCGATTCATAACATCTTGGACCATCTCCTCACCAATCGCTTTGGTTCTAAGTTGGAATTCCAGTCTCCACCAAAACGGATTTACAGCCAAATCTAGCTTCTCATCGCGCTTGTGAGCAATGATTTCTTTATTCTTATCATATAACCTAACTTGTACATTACTACCGCTAGAACCCCAATATTTCGTCTCTAATTCACCCCCTCGACCATAGAAGACCTTATGGGTAACACCACCTTTAATATGTTGCAAATTAACGATCTCAGGCCTGTTGAAAATGTCAAATGCCAAATCAAAACGAGACAAACGTACCGTCAATGAATTCAATCTAGCAAAGTACATTAATTGCCTCCATACTTTCATTCCATCAAATTCTTTTAAAGTGTTAGGATTGAAATCAATCCGAATCAATTGTTCATTTCCATAAATGGCTAATTGGAAGAATATAATATTGATTGAATCATACTCATTAAAAACTTTAGCTAAAGTAAAGACATCATCTCGAACATTATCATATATTTCAAATGAATCAACTCTTGTACTTATTGCCTGTTTCAGATTTTTGAAAATCCGTCTTAGAGAACCAGTGTCTGTATCCCAGATAACCGTTAGTCTATCGATACTGACATCTAACCTCTGTACTAATTCTCCTACATCACATCGTTCTTGAATGCTTCTTAAATCTTGTATAGAAACCAACAAAATTGTCCCCCCTTCTTTTAGATTTTTTAGGCCTCAGAAACACCGTCAAATCAACGTTTGCTCGTTCCGTCGTTCTTTGGACGTTGTCCTAAGTGTCCCTTTTTGCTGGCTGTTAGAATAGCCAGCTTTTGCTTGGCTAGAAATTGTATGGACGACAGTCTGCAGGACTTCGCCTGACTTCCCGTCAGGCTCGTCCCTTGACCTTGTCCACACAATTTCTAGCTCCAAGGCTTCGAATAGTCATAAGTCATAGTCTCGCCCTCAACTTCCTCCTCACTCACTGTCCTTAAACTTACGAACCATTTTGTATAGTTTATAACTTGTTTATAAGTTATAAATATATTTTATAAAAATTATTTTGGATAGTCAACTAAAAACTTGATTTGTAAGTTTATAGGTGATAAAATAAGTTAAAAATAAAATTAGGAGTTTCCCATGACCTTTATTATTCAAAATTTTGGACCCAATTTGGCACGCCTACGCATAGAAAAAGGAGTAAGTCAAACTCAACTTGCGGAAGATTTAGGAATCGGTAAACAATCCATCTCTGACTACGAAAAACAAAAAAGCTATCCTACCTTTGCAAATTTGGATAAGATAGCGGAATATTTTAATGCAACTCCAACCCAACTCTTTGGAACGAGTAAAGAGATTGAGTTAGAAAAGAGTGTTCTTGAATCTAATGAATACTCTGATAAAGTAAGTGAAATCTTAAAAGCTGTCAAATACATCGAGCATTTCCTACATACTGATGGACAGTACTTAGAGGATTTACTTTACCTAACAAGAGGCAACCAACTATACACAGAAGATGGAAAAGAGTTGTATATTGATCCAACTTCTCAGAAAAGAACACTTCATACCCAATATGAACCTGGTTTTATTGAAGCAAGAGATAAATCTCCACTAGAACTCTTAATTGAAAATAAGGAGCTATTAGATTAAATAAAAAAGCGAGTTTTAGGCTCGCTTTTTCTATTGTATAATCTTATTCTTCAGTTCTTCCGGTTGCTTAGTTGCATTGAACTCAACTCGTTTTGTTGTTCCATCTTTCTCAGTATGATAATAACTTGAATGTTTCAACACCCATTCTTTATTACCAATCATCAAACACTCTGCCTGTGAGTTGGTACATGAGGTAAATGTGTCCAAGGTTTTTACAATTCGCGCCACATAAAGTTATTTAAGCATCTCCTTTTCTCTCATTACCATTTTCTGTTATAATAAATTGTACTTCTAGAATAGAAAGGACTTAAGATGACAACTCTTATTAAACATAAACGTGTAGAATTTTCAGAACTTTTTTATGACCTAGTTTTTGTTTTTGCAATTTCAAAAGTAACTACTTTAATTGAGCATCTTCATAACGGTATTTTGACTTGGAATTCTTTCCTTGATTTTTTCATGGCTGTCTTGGTTCTCACTGATTCATGGATGATTCAAACCGTTTATACCAATCGCTATGGAAAGAACTCTTTATTTAACATGGTAATCATGTTTATCAAAATGGGACTTTTACTCTTTATAGCCAATATGATTGGACCTGATTGGCAACAATATTTTCATTATCTTTGTTGGGCTGTTGGTACATTAACCTTTACCTTATTTTTACAATATTTGGTTGAATTTTTTAGAAAATCAACCGATAATGTTGAACGGGAAAGTATCAAAGGTTTTCTATGGATAACAGGTCTAGGAAGTTTAGGAGTCTATCTAGCAGCTCTTCTTCCTATTTACGTTGGAGTCTCTGTCTTATTTGCTAGTATTCTGCTAACATTTATTATGCCAATTATCTTGCTTAGTAAAGATAAGCATTACCAGGTAAATCTCCCCCATTTAATCGAGCGCATCTCCCTTCTTGTCATTATTACGTTTGGAGAGATGATTATGGAGCTAGCTAACTTCTTTACAATCGAGAATTTCTCGATTTATTCGGTTCTTTATTTCATTATTATGCTTTCTCTGTTCTTGTTTTATTTTGGTCAATTCGACCATGCTATTGATGAAAAATCTAATCAAAAGGGACTATTTCTAATTTACAGTCACTATCCTATTTTCATTGGACTTATTATGATGACCGTTTCGATGAGTTTTCTTCTGAATCCTGAAGCTAATCTTCTCTTTGCAACCAGCTTCTCTTATATCGGATTTGGCCTCTTTCAAGCTGCTGTCCTAGTAAATGGGCCCTATAACAAACACTATCTTCGCTATTCGAAAAGTTACTACTGTGTCCAAGCGACACTCTATCTGGCTGCCTTGATTCTCTCTTTAATCTTTGCTTCTAATCCTATAATAGTAGTGAGTATAACAACCATTTTAGCTCTAGCTATAGCCATTCATTTTATTTATTTTTATATGACACAGAATAAAAAATATTCCAAATCTAACTGGGGGTTCTTTTAATGAGTTTATAACATAAAAAAAGCTTTGGAAACCAAGGATTTAATTTTTTCATTAATTTGTTTTTCCATTTTATCCTCCGATTTGAACTCGCACTGACATTTATTTATAACAACACTATATATCTAGTATGGCATAATCATTAGGTATTATAGGTTTTCAAACCAAATGTGAGTCATTCGTTTTTGCCCCACTTTTGCCCCATTTTTAAATCCTGACATTGAAAATACCTAAATGCATCTTCCAAAAATCATTTGTTTTTCAACATTTTTGATTACTTTCAATATAAAAATTTCTTACACATCCATGTAGGGGGCATAATAAAATTTAAGTAGAAAGAGTTTGGGACAAAAAGATTTCAATTTTTAAAAATCTTAATTATTAAGCCCTTCAAATCTATAATTAAATGCGAAAAGCGAACAAAGCAGAATTCTGATTACCAGAAAACTAGTTTTGTTCGCTTTTTATATTTGAGGTCGGATTTTTGTCCCATCCTCTTTTTTGTTGTTCCCACTTATAATCTTCTAACCTTGTTATAGTTACAAAAAATAATAAAACAGCCTTTTTTGTTCCACAAAAAGCCATACTAAAATTCTCAAACTATCTATTTCCTTTCTTGATATCTCCCATCAAAAGAGTTAAAATGCTTTCATTCTCAAACTATACTATATAGGGGGTATTGAAATGAAATTTCTAATCGTTTATTGCTATTCCTTGCAGGAGTTGTTTTTATCCTTTTAGCACTTTTTCTATTTACAAACCCAGTAGCTAATCTTGTTGCTTACAGCTGGTGGATTGCATTTGGTTTACTGGTTGCTTCTATAGCAGCTATTTTAGGCTATTTCTCTGTACCAAAAGAGCTTCGCTCACCAGTTTATCTTTTCCAAGGGATTGTTAATCTTCTCTTAGCTCTCTACCTCGTTGCCTATGGATTGTGACCTTACCTGTCATCATTCCAACCATTTTAGGAATTTAGTTAATTGTAGAAGCCATTATTGCTTTCTTTAAAGGTAATTGTCTAGGACTGATTTTCCCTGCTATTGGCAATCACATCATGTGGGTGGCGCTACTTGTATTTCTGCTTAGATTAGTCATTTTGTTCAATCCAACAGCTACAAGCGTCTTTGTCATTTATGCCGTTGCTTTTGCATTTTTAATTGCTGGTTTTACCTATATCGTTGATGCCTTTCGTAAATAATCTAGCTACCATTTTGGGCATATTAAAATAGCTGGGAAGTTATATTCTCAGCTTTTTCGTATCTTTAATTGTCACTTTTTCGCATCCCATTCTGCATAGAATTGCTCTAGGTATTCTTCCAAAAAGTGGTGGCGACCTATCGCTAATTGCTTAGCATAGTCTGTATTCATCAAGTCTTTTAATTTGAGTAATTTCTCATAGAAATGCATGATAGCTGAACTCTTCCCAGCGCGATATTCTTCCAATGTCATGTTTTCTCTCGGCTGCAAATCTGGATCGTGAATCGGTCTCCCTATATGACCTGAATAAGCCATAGCTCGCGCTATTCCAATCGCTCCAATCGCATCCAAACGGTCAGCGTCTTGAACAATTTGCCCCTCCAAAGTGCTGACATTCTTCTGTTGATGACCACCTTTAAATGACATCGTTGAAATAATATCCAGCACATGAGCTATTTCCGCATCTGAAGCCTGATGATTCTGTAGCCATTGCTCAACCTTTTGCAAGCCCACCTCTTCATTCTCATTTAATTTCCCGTCAGCTATATCATGCAGCAAGGCAGCTAGCTCGCAAATAAAAACATCTGCTTGTTCTTGTGTAGCAATTTCTACAGCATTGTTCGTGACACGCACAATATGCCACCAGTCATGCCCGCTCATCTCGTCTTTCAGTTCAGCATAAACAAAATCTCTCGCTTCTTGAAGAATTTTCGCTTGTCTATCCGTTATCATCTGTCACCCTTTTTATTTATATACACAAAAATCTCGAAGCGATTTTGAGATTTTTTGATTGAACTCACTTTTGAAGGCCAATCGTTTTCATTTTTTGTTGAATTTGTTGATACACGTGATTCCAGTCATTTGGATTTGCAATATCTAAATCATCCGTTGCAATTCTCATTTTAGGACTATAATTGTAATCTTCATACCAATTTTGATAATGCTTGTAAAGCAGCTGATAGTAGTCAGCGAGCCCATTTTCTTCATTTGGTTGCTCATAATCGCGACCACGTTTTTTGATATTGTTCATAATATGATCGAAACTTCCGTCTAAATAAATCAACAAATCTGGCGCCTTCTTAGGTAAACCTTGGATTTCTTCCATCATATTGTCCAAAAGTTCCAAGTAGATATTGTACTCTTGCTCACTAATGCTGCCTTTGAGGGTATTGATGTAAGTAAACAGAGCATCTTCATAAATAGAACGATCTAGAATGTTATTGTCATCATGATAGGCCGCTTTAATCATTTTAAAGCGTTTGTTTAGAAAGTAAATCTGCAAAGCAAAACCATACTTATCAGGGTCTTCATAATACTTATCCAAAATAGGGTTTTCTTCTACAGGTTCAAAAAAAGGCTGCGTTCCTAATTCCTCGGCTAGTCGATAAGTGTAGGTCGTCTTGCCTACCCCAATCATGCCCGCTAAAATAATCACTATCTTCCTGCACCTCCCAAATCTATCCAATATCAGGTCATCAGTCTCAGTTGAACTACCATATATTGTGCCAAAGAAAATGATAACACAATATATTGATGACGTCAAGATATAAAACTTCTAAATGTACAAACAAAAATAACCTTGTATAAAGAAGCGCAATCAACTCCATACAAGCGTTATTTTAGGATTCTCCATTCGTGACAGTAAATTTGATATGCGAATAATCTTTTTCTAAATCTTTTCCTTTCAAAAAAGCCGTCGCATCTTTTTTAATCTGAACGAGGTCAATTCCTTGCGCCTGTGCTGCAAATACACAACCACAATAACATTGGCGGTAAATGTCGTACTCCTCGCACATTTCGACTGAGCGCTTATAGCCTTGATTTTTCTTGAAATCACTAGGAAGATACTGCGTTGCATAAACTTTCTGTACTTCAATTCCAACGCTATTGATTGTCTGCGAATTTTTATGAGGGCTGATTGTCAAGGCACTTCCAAAATAGTCAAATCCCAAATCAACCGCCACTTGTGCCGTTTTATCCAAGCGATAATCATAGCAAACTTTACAACGATCGCCACCTTCCGGCTCTTCTTCCAAACCGTGTACTGTCCGGAAAAATTCCTGAGGCTCATAGGGAGCTTCTAAATATTGAACATGATTACCAGTATTTTCATTAAAATCGTGAACAAATTTTTGAGTAACATAGGCACGGCGTTGGTATTCTGCTTTGGGGTGAATATTTGAATTGGCAAAATAAACCGTCACGTCCGCATACTGGGTCAAATACTCCAGCGTATAAGTTGAGCAAGGTGCACAGCAGGTGTGCATCAAAATCGTAGGACGCTTCTGGTCTGCTTTCCAAACTTTGACCATTTTTTGCATCACGCGGTCGTAATTGATCTTTTGATTGGGATTCATTTTACTCAGAATTTCTTCAACATCAATCATTGTTTTCTCCTTAGAAATGTATCACTATTTTACCACAGAAAAGGAGCAGAGACAAATAGACAAAAGAGAATGGCTTTGTCAAGTGGTACTAATTTATTAAGTAACAGCAATAAATTCCTAATATTCATCGAACATTTTTGGAACTTCTATTTTTACTTTGTATCCTTTTTGTCTTCTATATGAAATCAAGCTAAAAAAGAGGTTGAGACAAAAGTTCCCAACCTCATGCATTTTATAGTTTGGCTTGCAATACACAGTGGTTGGTTGGATAACCTTATCCCTTGTTATACCGGTGATAGCGGCTATCCTAACCAACTGTGCAAAGGTAAAAGTCAAAACAGTCCTGTGGACTATTTTAGGTCAGCAACTAGAAATTGGGACTTGCTGAAAAATCAAATTCTTCGAATGATTGATTTCTGTCCCACTCTCAAAATTGAACATGGGTAAGAGCTGCATTTCAAAAAGTATTTAACTAGCCACATATTCAGACATTCCCACATCTCTTTATTGTCCCACTTAAGGTAATTATGGAGCGAGTAGGACACTCTGACCCTGAAACTACTCTAGCTATTTATAATCACGTCACAAAAAACGCAAGAAAAAAAGCTATAGACGCTCTAAACAAGTTATAATCTTTTGCCCCTTTTTTGCCCCTCCTTGCCTTTAATCGTGTTTCAGAAAATAGTAAAACCCTTGATATTACAAGGGTTTTAGTTATATATTACATCATGCCGCCCATCATACTTGGATCCATTGCTGGAGTTGGACTGGCTGGTTCTGGTTGGTTAGCAACAACTGCTTCAGTTGTTAAGATGAGGCTCGCTACTGAAGCTGCATTTTGAAGGGCAGAACGAGTAACCTTGACTGGGTCAATAATCCCAGCATCAATCATGTTCACCCATTCACCTGTAGCAGCATTAAAACCAGTTCCAGCTTTCGAATTTTTCAAGCGGTCAATGACGATAGAACCTTCAAATCCTGCATTCAAAGCGATTTGGCGAACAGGTTCTTCTAACGCACGAAGAACGATGTTGCGACCAGTTGCTTCGTCACCTGACAACTCTAGCGCTTCAACGGCACTTAAAACATTGACAAAGGCTGTTCCACCACCTGAGACAATTCCTTCTTCAACAGCGGCGCGAGTTGCATTGAGGGCATCTTCGATGCGGAGTTTCATTTCTTTGAGTTCTGTTTCTGTTGCAGCACCAACTTTGATGACAGCCACACCGCCTGACAATTTCGCTAAGCGTTCTTGGAGCTTTTCACGGTCAAAGTCAGACGTAGAACTTTCGATTTGGGATTTAATAACACCCACACGGTTAGCAATCGCTTCGGAATCACCAGAGCCTTCAACGATAACAGTGCTATCTTTGTCCACAGTCACTTTTGAGGCTTGTCCAAGCGCTTCAATCGTTGCATCTTTCAATTCCAGACCAAGATCTTCTGTAATTACTGTACCACCAGTCAAAATCGCAATATCTTCTAACATAGCCTTACGACGGTCTCCGAATCCTGGCGCTTTCACAGCGACTACATTGAAAGTACCGCGGATTTTATTTAACACAAGAGTTGGAAGAGCTTCACCGTCTACATCATCTGCGATAATCAATAATGGACGACTAGTCTTCAAGATATTTTCCAACAAAGGAAGAATTTCTTGGATATTAGAAATCTTCTTATCTGTAATCAAGATATATGGATTATCTAAATCAGCAACCATTTTTTCATTATCTGTTACCATGTATTGAGAAAGATAGCCACGGTCAAACTGCATACCTTCCACAACATCTAGCTCTGTTTCCATTCCTTTTGATTCTTCAATAGTGATGACACCGTCGTTGCCAACTTTTTCCATAGCTTCAGAGATGTATTCTCCGACTTTTTCACTGCGTGATGATACGGCTGCAACTTGCGCAATGGCTTCTTTATTAGAAACCGGAACAGAATTTGCTTTTAAGGCTTCAACAGCTGTTGCAACAGCTGTTTCAATACCACGACGAATGCCGATTGGGTTTGCACCAGCAGTTACATTTTTGATTCCTTCACGGACAATTGCTTGCGTCAACACAGTCGCAGTAGTTGTTCCGTCACCAGCGATATCATTGGTTTTTGATGCAACTTCTGACACCAACTTAGCTCCCATATTTTCAAAATGATCTTCGAGTTCGATTTCTTTTGCAATGGTGACACCGTCATTTGTGATGAGTGGTGAGCCAAATGATTTTTCAAGAACGACATTGCGCCCTTTAGGGCCTAAGGTTACTTTAACGGTATCTGCCAAAATATCAACACCACGCACCATGGCGCTTCTTGCATCTGCTGAAAATTTAATATCTTTTGCCATTTTTACAATTCCTCTTTCTATAAATTTTTATTTATTCAACAATCGCTAGAATATTTGCTTCATTGACAACGAGGTACTTTTCTTCGCCGTCTTTGACTTCAATTCCTGCGTGGCTTTCAACGAGAACAGTATCATCGACCTTCACGCTTGGAGCAACGAGTTCACCGTTGAGCGTACGAATTCCTTCCCCGACAGCTATAACTTTTGCCGTCTTCGTTGCATCTTGTCCTGCGCCTGCAATGACAAAGCCACCAACTTTTTGTTCTCTTTCTTCTACTTTTAGGACCACACGGTCGCCTAATGGTTTAAGCATTTGTTTACCTCCAATATCTTGTTTTAGCACTCTATATACACGAGTGCTAATATTTACATTTTCTATTGTATCACTTGGTCAGAAATAGTCAAGAAAAAAACTCTGTCAAACGACAAAGTTTTTAGGGGGAAAGCAAATAAGTTTTTATTGGATCAATCTTAATTTTTCTTCAAAATCGTCAATAACTTTTTTAATATTCAATCGTCCTTTATAAATACCATAACCAAAGACAAGCATTGCTAGAATCCCTAGGACCGCTAGGATCGTTCCAGCAATGAAGCTAATAAAATTGGTCTGACGGAAGAAATAAACCAGAACAAGACCGATACTAGTAATAGTAAAGAAGAGACTAAACCAACGCCCTAGATTTTCAATCATGTGTTTTTGGTATTGAATTTCCGTTTCATATCCTTGAATCAATTCTTGTTCTGTCATATTTTTCTCCTATTTAGTATTTCAATCCTGGATTGAAGAAGCCAACCAATACACCAAGAAAGGCCACTACAACGAGAAGCAACATTACTTTGATTGGTGAGAGATTTTTCTTCGCCATCAACCACCAGCAAAAGACGATAAACAAAGCTGTCAATAAACCTGGATAAACACCGTCTAATTGGCTTTGTAAAACCAAGAAGGCTTTCCCTGAAGAATCTTTCAATTTGAAAGCTGTCTTAACAGGTACCCATGTCGCTGCAACCGCACCGATGACCATACCACCAATGATAGACACCGACTTACGGATAGCTTGTCCTTGAGGGCCTACAAGAAATTCAACTGCTTTATCTCCTAGTTCGTACCCTTTAAAGTAGGCGAATTTCATACCAAAGTAGGCGAGCAAGTTCCAAACCACGATATAGAAAATCGCACCAAGTGGTGAACCACCGTTTGACAAACCGAGAGCAATACCTAGTATAATCGGAATCAAAGTACCAACAATCAGTGAATCACCAATTCCTGCAACAGGTCCCATGAGACCAGCACGAAGACCGTTGATTGTTTCATCATCTACTCCATCAGCCCCATTCGCGCGCGCTTCTTCTAAACCTGCTGTAATCCCTACAATCAATGCACCTAATTGCGGCTCCGTGTTAAAGAATGCGGTGTAGGTGTGCATTGCTTTTGCTTGATCTTCTTTTTTAGAATATAATTCTTCCACAATTGGTAACATTGAAGCCAGATATCCAAAGGTTTGCATGTGTTCTTGTGAGAAGCAAGTTAAGTTCCCATAATACCAATGATGAAAAGATTTTCCTAATGTTTTTTTCGTTAATTTAACCATTTTAAATATCCTCCTCATCGTCATCATCAAAACTTGCACTGGCAGCCGCTTGTGCTCTTACATTTTTCGCCATTTGAATTTCATAGAATAATACTGCAAAGATTAATGAAATGACTGCACAAGATACAAGGTTAAGTCCTAATGAAGCTGCTAAAGTAAATCCAACAAAGAATGGAATGAAATCAACAGCTTTTTCAACGATTTGTTTTAAGAGGATGGCAATTCCGACACATGGAAGGAGAGAGCCGACCGTAAAGAGGGTTTTCATTGGAATACCATCTAATGGAAGAGCTGTTTTTAAAGCAGCAACCGCATCAGCACCTAATTTACACATAATAAGCGTTGGCAAGAATGAGAATACTAAGTGTGAAATCCAAGGAAAGCCCCAGTCTACCATGTACAGGCGTTTAAATTCACCTTTTTCAACAGCTTTCCAACCAATATGTTGCCAAAGTAGATTCATAGTAGCTGTACCATAGAAAAGAACTGTACCGACTGTACCAACGAGTGTTCCCATTGATTTAGCCAAGTTAGCAGCGTCTGCAGAGTCAAGTGATAGTCCTTGTGATTGAATAGCAACCATTGCCAGAGGAATCCCAATATAAGAAACCGCACGAACGTCAGCTGAAACAGTACCGCCAGGTGTTACCAAAGCGATGTAAACAAGTTGCATCGCAACCCCACAGATGATACCTAATTTCACATCTCCTAAGATCAGTCCTGAAACAAGACCACCTACAAGTGGGCGCCCAAGAGTATAGTTACCAATGGAAGTACCACCTAGACCAGGCATAGATGATAGACAGGCAAATAACCCTAGTAAAGCGGCTTGAAACCACGAAATTGTCATAATAAAGCCTCCTTAATGCTTATTATATTTTGTTAAAAACCAAATTTAGATTTGAAATCGTCCCAGTAGCCAATAGACACATCTGGCAAGAGTTGGAATTTCACTTTATAGCCAGCTTTTTGAATCGCTTCAAGTGCTTCCGCTTCCTCTTGTGTGATGGATTGGTTGTTTCCTAATTTAATAGCTCCTGGACGGTCATTGGCTGGACCAACGATGATTTCTTTGATATCACCAGGCACAAAACCTTGATCAACTAGTATTTCTTTCATATCAATTGAATTTTTAGTAATCAAGAAATAGCGACTATCGGAATCCAATACCTTTTGTGATTTTTCTTTCCATGCTTCGTTTGTCCAAACGAATGTTTTTTTATCAGAAGCTGCTTTGTAGGCTTGTTTCAAAACTGCATTTCCTGCTGCAGCATTATTGACAGCAACTAAGCCGTCACAAGGATATTCCTTTGCCCAGCGAGTTACTGTTTGACCGTGAATCATACGGTCATCAATACGTACAAATGAAATTGTCATGATAAATCTCCTTTTTAATCTTTTTTTAAATATCGTCTTCATCCTCTTCGTCACTAGCAACTACATCAAATTCTTGCAGCGCTACGGATGCTTCTGAGAGAATGGCTTGTGCCAATTCTTTTCCTTCCAACATATCTTTCATCACTAAGCCTGTGAGTGCCATTGTCAAATTGAGACCACCAAGTACGACTGCAGTGTTTAACTTGCCAAGTTCTGATAAAACATTGCAAGCTGTCGTCAAAGGACTTCCTCCGACAATGTCTGCCAACACCAAAACCGTATCTTCTGTTCCCAGATTTGCTAACGCTTGACGAAAGTCAAGAGCGAAATCTTCAACAGACTTGCCTTCTTTTAGGCCTACTGCAACGACTTGGTCGGTCTTATCCCCAGCGAACATCCTCAAAGAGCTTTGCACACCTTCTGCTAGTCCACCATGACTGACCAGTACTAGATATTTCATGTTCTTTCCTCCTTCATTTCCTAGCCTTATTTTACCAAACATGGAACCGATTTCATATTGTCGAATGTCACTTTGTAAAGATGACATTTGTTAGTTAAAATATGACAAATGTCATATAGTTTTTCAAAAAGAAAAATAGCCAGCTTTGAGTTCAAAAATCTCTCATCTGACTATTTTGATATTTATTCTTCGTTAAACCTCTATTTGCCTGTTTCTTCCATTTCCCTTTGAATACTTGGCAAGCGACTGTCGATTTCATTGTTCTTGAGAGCATTTTCGAGTAAGTGATCAATGCGTTCCAGAGAGTGATAATCCACATCTCGACTAATATCTAAGACAGAATGTTTCATCATATGATCCAATCTTTGAGAAGTCAATGAATTCAGCCCAAAATCATCTGCTTGTAAAATCTTTTTCGTCTGACTGCTTTTAACAACTGATAGCAAGACAGATGTTCCTTGCGACTTTTCAAATAAATTCTGTTGAGTTTTTTGATTTTGACACAATAATTTCATAAATTCCCAAGCTAATTTGTCCTGTTTTGTCTTTGAAGACATGGCAAAAAGGGACGTTTTCACTTGTGTTGCAGGAATTCCTGCTTTAGCAGCTGGCATGGGAATACAAGTCCAAGAAAATCTAGAATATTTTGCCACATGGTAGGGATAGGGTTTGTAGGTTCGATATTGAGCCAAACTCATTGGATAAAAGGCGACCTTACCTTCATCAAAATCATTTGACGTTACCTTGTACCGTTGATTTAATGAATCCAATTTACTGATAAAGGAGAGTGCCTGATGCATTTCGACACTATCAACATTAACACCATTTTGATTTCTTAAATGCCCGTTATACGCCACCAAGGCTTGCTTCCAAGTATAATCCGTAATGCCATACTGGTCAATCAGACTGTCACCATCTGTATCCTTTGTTACTTTTTGACAAATCGCATATAAATCCTCTAAAGTCCAATTAGAGTTAGGAATTGAAATGCCTTCTTTTTCCAGCAAATCCTTATTGACACACATCATGACAGGGTTACTTTCAATCGGCAAAGCATAACTGCGCCCCTGATACTGTCCAGCTTGGTAGGCAACTGAATAGTAAGCCGCGGCTTCTTCCTTACTAATCAAAGAATCCAAAGATTTGAATGCTCCAGAAGATGCCAACATTGAAAAATCATTTTCAGGCACCATAAATACATCTGCCTGCTCACCTTTTAGAATCTTTTCTGCTAGCCAATTGTCATAGTCCTTTTTAGGAATTCCACTCTCATAAACGACCTTGACATTGGGATGTGACTTTTCAAATTGGCGAATAATATTGTCTAACACTCTATTCTCACGACTATTCGGAACGTCCCAGCTGCTGCCTGCATACACTTCAATTCGCAAAATCTTTTTTTGATTGGAAGTCCATAAAACAAAGCTAAGGGTCACTAAAAGGAGAGCCGAGACGAACATCGTCAAATACCTCATCCGCCACTTCATTTGTCATTGTCCTTACTAAAATCACGTTGGGTAACACCTGTCTGCACAGCCCAAATAGCTAATTGCGTGCGATCTCGCAAATTTAATTTCGTCAGAATACCTGACAAGTAATTCCGCACTGTCCCTTCAGACAAGAACAACTTCGCTGCAATTTCCTTGTTTGAAACTCCAAAACCAATTTGTTGGATAATCTTCCACTCAGTCTGACTCATATCTTCTACATTTTCTTCCGCAACAGAAATGGCAAAATTCGACTGCGCCATTTGTGAAAAGATTTTAAACACTTTGCTAGCAATGTTCGGATTAATCATAGCTCCGCCTTTGTGAACCGTTTGAATAGCTTGATACAATTCTTCAGTAGAGACTCCTTTTAAGATATAACCAGAAGCACCATATTTTAAAGCAGAAAAAATGAAATCATCGTCATCAAAAGTTGTTAGAATAATAATTTTGATATCTGGATAGTGTTCTTTGACTGCCTTTGTATAGAGAACACCGTCCATAACAGGCATTCGAATGTCCATTAAAATCACATCAGGGTGTACATGATGCAGTTTGTCAAGCACTTCTTTGCCATCTCCGACTATTCCCACTACTTCAATATCTGGATGTGCCGATAAAACAATCTGTAAAGACTCACGAATCAAGGCTTGATCATCTGCTATTAAAACTTTAATCATTTTTTCCTCCTATTTTCGGAATTTCAATATGAGTATAGAAACCGTTGCGATTTTCAAAATGAACATTCCCACCAATAATCGCCAAACGCTCCTGCATTTGTTTGAGACCATAACCATAGTAAAGCTCATCAAAGCCGACTCCATCGTCTTGAATGGTCATGATATAATTCTCTTCTTCTAATAACTCAATCCAAACCGTTTTGGCATGCCCATGCCGTACCGAATTGGTAATGGACTCTTGAATCACCCGAAAGACAATATCTTCTTTTGCAATATCTAAATCAATTGTGGCCCATTCATAGCGAAAATGAATTTCCAAATTAGAAATGGCTTCATATTCTCGAATAATTTTGAACAACGCTTCCTTTAAGCTATTATTTTCTAAAGCACCAGGTCGCATTTTATTGAGTGAACCTCGCACATCACGGATACCGTCTCGCACAACCACAGAAACATTTTCTAACTGTTCCTTAGCACGATTTTTGTCAATATCCACCAATACTTTAACTGCATCAATCCCCGCAGAAATCCCTGTCAAAGCATGCCCTAGCGTATCATGAATTTCTCTAGCGATTCGCTTTCTTTCACGGTCTTCTGCGATTTTTTCAGATAAGGCTAAATAACTATTCAACTCGCGATTGGCTTGTGCGGCCATGCGTAGCTCTTCTTCAATATGATGTTTTTCGGTCATCGCAGATAAAATATAAAATAGTAGAGAAATCATAAAGACAACTAGATTCAGTGAAAAGAGAAAATTCTTTCCAAAAAGGAGAGCCATGCGAATGGATTCTGGACAAAAGCGAATGTAGGTATCTAACGAAGGCAATTTAACAAAAAGTGACATCAAATCATAGTTGGATAAGAGCAACATAGTAAAGCTCAAAATGATAAAGGAAAACCAATATTTCCGATCTTTTGAAGTGTTGAACTCCTTAGAACCGTAAAAAATATCCGCAAAAACCAAGAGAATCAGACCATTATAAGAAGAATGCAGGACAGAAAAGATAACTAACATCAGCAAAATCTCAATAATAGTTACTTTATCATAAACGGATAGCTGATTTGGGTGTTTCTCGCGGTAATAAAATACTAATAGCAAGCAAGCATAAAAGATAATAGCTAACCAAAAACTAAAGCTCGGCGAGCCTGGGATAGCATCCAAACGCCCCAATAGTGAATGAGCATAACCTCTTGCGACCACGTAATTCGTCGCAAAAAGATAAATAGAGGCATTATAAACAATGGCAATAAAATTGATGACCATTAAAGCAATTTTGCTATAAAAAATACTTTTATTTCGTCTCATTATTGCCACCCTGTAATTGTATATTGCCCGATGTTATCTTTATTCACCAAATGAACAGGAATCAGGTACTCCTTTTTGTAAGATTGATGCTTCATCATGCGCTCAATCACTTCTGTCACCTTTCCGCCCATTTGAATCGGAGACTGGGCAACCGTTCCTTGAATATCATTGGTGTTGGCAAGGAAATTCTTAATATCAGGCGAGCCATCTACGACATAAATTGCAATATTGTCTGTCACACCTTGATCTTTTATGGCTGCGAGAGCTCCGATTGCAGCACGATCATTTAAAGACATGACCACATTAAATTGCATTCCTTCGTTCAATGCCTTTTTTACTTGAGGCATACTTTCTTCCGTCTGCCCCAATGTTTCCCGCTTAGAAACCACCTGATAAGCAGGATGCCCTTTAATCGTATCTAAAAATCCTTGAATCCGATCCATCGCAGACACAGCGTTATGATGTTCCAATAGTAAAACCTTCGCACTTGACAATCGTTTCATCATATCGTTTGCTATCAACACACCGGCTTGATAATTGTCTGACACAATAGTAGTATCAACTTTAGCATCTTTGCTAACAGGTGCATCCACAACAATAATCTTGATTCCCGCTTTTCTGGCTTTATTTAAAGAAGTCAGAATCTTTGGACTGTCACTCTTAACTGGGTTTATAACAATCACATTTACTCTTTCTTGAACAAAATAATCAATCTGCTGACTTTGCTTGTCTTCGTCTAATTCTGGGTCCCGCACATAAAGCCGATTGCCCTGTTGATTCGTTTTTTTCTCAATCTCCGCATTTAAAGTTTTATAAAAATCATTATTCATCGTCATATAGGTTGCTCCTATCTTGACCTGTTTACTATCTGATGAAATTCCCTTTACATAGAGAAAAACTAAGCCCGTCAAAACAAAAACTAATAGAGAAAATAATAGATATTTACGACAATTGCGATATTGCTTTTTTCCTTTACCTGCTCTCATTTTTTCTCCTTATCAACAGCAATCTTAAACAGAAAACTCTGGTTTAGCTAGGTTTATTATATTATATTTATACAAAAAAACAAAATTTAATATGAATATGAAAGAGCAGAAATGGCTGATTGTAGATACAAACAATCACTACTTTCCATTTTATATAATAAATAAACAAAACCACTCAAAAACTTGAAATTTAATGTCTGAACTCATTCCTTCAGCATATTCCAATATAACAAACACAAAGGCGATGGAACCACGAAAAGACGAACAAAAGTCCAATTAGCTACCGCATCAAGAGGCTATTTCTACCAAAAAACGAGACCGGGACTCTTTTGTCCCAGCCTCAAATCTTTCCTAATTTACTACAAAATTTGTATTATATAGGTGTAAAGACAGATTACAAACTTGCTTACAATTTTGAAATCTATTTTTGACATTGTAAAGAAGTTCTATTATTTCTTCTTAGTATCAAGTCATTTAGTTTTGCCAACTTGCTCTTTTGGTTTGTGCTTCTTCACTACTTGTTATCTTATGATTTTCTCCACTTTCCCAAATAATTTGTCCATCTTTATTTTTCTTAATAAACTTATATTCTATGTTTTTATTTTTGGGTAAATTGATATCATAAAACCATGAAGGGTACTGTGCAATCGATGCCGTTGCATTAAACATAGGACCTATAGCTTTATTGGCATCCCAATTTCCCAATTCACTAACATTTCCGACAACGTATAAATTTTCACCCGGCAACGTTTGAGCGTTGTCTGCAATTAATCTTACAGGAATTTGCTTTCCTGTTAAAACCTCAAAGTCTGAATAGGTCCCCTTTTCTCCTCTTAAATTTGAAACGTGAATTGCATATTTACCAGCTGCTACTTCAGGTATTAAGACTTTTATCAAAGTATCAGACCAACTCAACACCTTCGCATTAGTATCTCCAAATTTAACTTGACCTTCCTTGTTTCCAAAACCTTCTCCAGTAATTGCTATTTCATTGCCAACACTGCCTATTGATGGATCTATATCCCCCACAGATAACTTCGTTGTTTGAGAATTATCATAAGTCCATACCCCAACACTGCCTGCTTTTAATTCAAAAGGAGTAACCGAATTATCTGAACGAACTTGTATGTTTCCTGCAGCCATCATAGAAGCTAGTTTATCTACATAATCTCCTTTAGGTAAATGGGGCTTTAAATTATCTATATGATAACTTTTATCTCCTTTATTGACAGCTACTATTGCAACACTATTCCCAAAGTGCCGCTCAAAAATTAACACATCCTGATTAATCCATCGCTCAACTGTTTGACCATATGCTAGTGCTTTATTCGATTTTCTCAATTTTGAAAGTTTGCTAATAATTTGATAGGCATCTGTTGTTTGATTAAATGAAGTAATATCAGAACGATTATATGGGGCACTCTCACCTTTATCATATTGCTCACTACCGTAATAAATAGTTGGAACTCCACGAGAAGTCAGTAATAGAGCATAAGCTTGATTGACAGCAGTCCGATTGCCATTAACTATCGTTGAAAATCGGCTCATATCATGATTATCTATGAAAGTGACTTGATCATTTACTTCTTTGTAATCGGATTCCGTTTCTTTTATGACATTATAAAAGTCTTGCATAGTATAGGAAGGATTCGTAAATAAACTACGAACTGAATTTGCAAATCTAAAATCTAATAAGCTCATCCCGCTATTATTAGCAAAATATAATGATTAAACATCTATTTAATTTTCTATTTTTCATTATTTTACCCTCATTTTACTGCCCCTGCAGTTAAACCTTTTACCATATTTTTGATTAATAAGAAATATAAAAGTACAATTGGAACTGCTATAAAAACGCTTCCTGCCGCAAATCTTGCAAATTCAGTCTCGTCAAGATTCATCAACCCGACTGCAACTGTATAAAGATTTTTTTCTTTTAATAACAATTTAGGAAGAATAAAATCACTCCAAGGCCAAGCAAAAGCTGTTAAAGCTGTGTAAGTAATAATTGGTCTAGATAAAGGTAAATGAACATGCCAAAAGATTTGGAAACTAGTTGCTCCATCTATTCTAGCAGCTTCATCAATACTATGAGGAATTGTATCAAAAAATCCTTTTTGTGTTAAATATCCTAGTGGTGCAGCAGCACTATAAATCAAAACTAAGCCCCACAATTGATTAATGAGGTTAAATTGTGTCATTAAGAGATAAACTGCAATCATTCCCATAAATGAAGGAAACATTCCCAATACCATTGTTATCTTCATCAACGATTTTTTACTTTTAAAATCAAATCGGGACATAGAATAAGCTGTTAAGATAGTTAACACAGACCCCAAAAGACAACTACTTCCTGAAATAAAAAGAGTATTCAAAAACCATCTAGGATAGTTATATAGCTTTGTATCATTGAATAAAGTTATAAAACTGTGCAGACTATAAGATTTTGGAAAAAAACCTTTAAAGGAATAAATTGTTCCTGAACGAGAAAACGAAGCCAATATCAACCAAATACAAGGAAACAGAAATATTAAACTGACTAATAATATTAGAACATACAAGCTAGAACTTTCAATAAACCTTTTCATTCTTCTCATGAAAACCTTCCTCCCTCCTTGTAAGATGATGTACGCACATAGACCGTCAATGAAATAGCTGAGGTAATCAAAAAGATAATCAAACTAATGCTAGCACCAATACTATAATAATTATTATCTATTGATAAGTTATACAGCCAATTAATTAATAAATCTGTATCGCTTGCAAGGAAGTAATTTTTAAGATATAAGCTTCCTCTTAAGAAATAAAAAATACCAAAATTATTAAAATTACCAACAAATTGTCCAATTAAAACCGGAGTTGTTGCTGTTAAAATATAAGGTAAAGTAATCTTCCTAAATTGCATCCATTTATTTGCACCATCTATTCGAGATGCTTCATACAAGCTTTCATCTCGGTTCGCTAACATCCCTGTCACTAATAGCATAATGGAAGGTATTCCTATCCAAGCATTAACAAGGAGTCCAATGAATCTTGCAGACCATTTTGCATCTACATCCAAAAAACCAATAGCTTTATGACCGAATTGCTGAATAAGCTGATTTATAGGACCACCGTAAGAAAACATGAACTTAAAAGCCAGTAAACTGATAAAACCAGGAATAGCATAAGCTAAAATTGGAAAAGCTCGCCATAAAGTCTGACCTTTTACACGCTTATTGGTAAAAAGAAGCGCTAAACCAATTCCACCAAAATAATTTAAGAAAGTCGATAGAACACCCCAAATAACATTCCAAGATAAAATTTTAAAAAACGTCGGAGCAAATTGAGAAAGAGAAATAATTTTTACAAAATTAGCCAGACCCACCCAATCAACTAACATCGGAGGAACAACTTTGCCTCCATAGTTCGTAAAAGCAATTAAAATCATAAATAAGATAGGTAAAACACTGAATAACAAAACTCCTAACACAGGTAAAAATAATACAAATGCCGGAAAGTTTTTATCAGTCAGTATAGCTAATTCTTCTCGAAAGTTGGGAAGTTTTTTACCTTTCTTTACCATTCTTTCTATCTGTAAACAATCTTTTACATTTAAGATGTAGAGGCATATAAATACAGACAGAAACAAAAAACTCAAAATCCCCATTAAGAGAATAATAATAGAGTTGTCTCCTTGAATGCCAAGCCAAGTATCTGTTTCCTCTGTTCCTAAAGTAAAGAAATCTGTTATGTCTTTCCAACCTCGGCTAATGAAATAAAATAAATACAACAGTTCTATGAGGAAAAAGAGACATCCCTTTATTTTTTGACCATAAAGAAACTGTCCTACTCCCATACAAATAAAGGAGAGTTTAGTTTTGAAAGTAGATTCCTTGAAACTTTTGAGATTTTTCTCCCACATACTACACTCCTATTCTAGTGTGTGAATAGCATCACTAATTTGTTTGCTTACATTTGAGAGTCCGTCCTTTAAGTCCTTGTTGCTTTTATATTTCTTTTCATTTTTCGGACGAAAGACATCTTTCGTAATGTCTGCAAAATAAGTCTGAGTCGGTGTCCAAATTTGTGATACAGCAGATATTGAAGGCATTAAGATAATATTATTTTTTTCAAGATTTGAATATAAATCTTTAGAAATACCTCCTAATTTATCTACTACATCTTTGCGAGTTGGGACAATTCCTAGTTTTTCATAACGTTTAACAATCATTTTATAGCGTGTTGCAAAATTGATAAAGGCTAGGCTTGCATTTGGAGCTTTGGTATAAGCGCTAATAGCGTAACCATTCACTCCACCCATTGATTTGGTAGGGATTAATGTTGACTTAGTATCTGTCAAATCACCACTTTTTAGCAGCTGAGGCAGAGTTGTCATCACAAGGTTTGCCTTAGCATTTTTCTCGGCTTCTTGCGAAGATTGTCCTTGTGATTCATAATTCTTTTTCAGTTCATCTAAGAAAGTTGAATAAACATCTGGCGTTGACATTGTTGCAAAATAAGTTCCATTCCCTAACTTACTATAAGCACTTGTTTTAATAGTATCATCAATACTTTCTTCATTCATAACAGCAGCTAACTGTTGAATAATTTTTGCTCCTTTTTCAGCTTCGCCCTTAGCAAAGCCAATATCTTTAGTATCTGTGTTCTTTTTACCAAATATATATCCACCATAGGAAAACAGATAACCACTTGAAAAATAAGTGTCATAAAGAGATTCCATATAACCATATTGTGAAGAATTTGCCATATGACGTTCTTTTGAAAACTTAACCAAATCAGACCAAGTTTCAGTCATATCTGGAATACCGTTTTTATTTTTATCCCATCTTTCTTTCCAGTCAGCTGGCAATAAATCTTTTCGATAATACAACATAGAAGATTGGACATTTACAGGAACACCGCAAATGTAGGTCTTTCCATATTTTTGTATTTCAAAAGCAGACCATGCTTTTTCTGATGTCGTTTTGTAGGCATCTAATGTTTTGATAGGCAACGGATAAACATGTTTTTTCTCAACATATTTCATAATCACATCGTTAGCCTGATATAATACATCTGGTCCATAACCATAAGGCCCGTCATTTGCTAAGTCTACATGCTGATCAGTATTGGCATCTACTGCTTTAATTCCTTTATCTGCATATTCCTCATTAAATGCTTTGATTAACTCGCTAAAATAACCTTTGGAAATTGCCGTATCATTTTCTAAGACTTTAATAGTCACATTTTTTTCTAATTTCCCATTAAAAATTCGATTTCCATTAGCAGACTTGTTTTTAGTGGAACGACCACAAGCAATAAGACATAATCCTATAATTGCAAGGATACTTATCTTTCCAATTACTTTTAATTTCATATCATCCTCCTATCTTTTTGATATTCTATAACCATAAGGAACTAGCACATTATGATAACGTACTCCATTTTCAATTAAAGATTGCGAGATATCTTCATCAAGGTTTTGTTCTTGATTGCTGAGATTCAGTTCAACTATTAAGCAAGTGTCATTATATTTTCTCTCAATTACCAGAATCGCCCCTTTAAAGAAAATTCGAACTTCACCTTCTTGCACAATTTTTTCTTTCTTTAAAGCAATTAATTCTTTTATTTTTGCCATTATTTGCAAATCCCAATGCTCCATATTCCAATCAAAGGTACGTCTTGAGTCAGGATCATAACCTCCCTCCATGCAAATTTCAGTTCCGTAATAAAGACAAGGCACTCCCGGAAACATAAACATTAAAGCTAGAGCGGCTAATAATTTTTCTTTTGAACACCCTACTTGTGTAAAAATTCTATGTACGTCATGCGAATCTAATAAATTCAAATTCATTTGGTTTACTTGGCTTACATTTCTCATTAAAATATGATTTAATTGTTCTGCCATATCCTGAGCAGAATAACGATTAAAAGCAAAGCAATCCAGACAAGCCTTTGTGAAAGCATAATTCATGATACTATCATACTGATCCCCCATAAGATAGGGATAAGCATCATGCCAATTTTCACCAATCAATACACAATCTACTTTTTGCTGTTTGATTGCCAAACGGAATTGGCGCCAAAATTGGTGAGAAACTTCATCAGATACATCTAAACGCCAACCATCTATGTCAAATTCTCGCACCCAATAAAGTCCAATTTGAATTAAATGTTTTTGAACTTCCGGATTTGAAGTATTCCATTTTGGCATATAATAACAAGCAGCAAAGCTTTCGTAATTTTGTTCCTTTATATCAGGAAAATCACCTTGTATAAGAAACCAACTGTAATATTTTGACTCCTTTCCTTTTCGGATTACATCCATAAATTCTTTAGACCTATAACTGCAATGATTAAAGACTGCATCTAAAATCACTCTCATGCCTTTTTGGTGAGCTACCTCAATTAATTGTTTCAAATCTTTCTTAGAGCCAAATTGCTCATCAATCGTATAGTAATCAATAATATCGTATTTATGATTAGACGGAGAAGTAAAAATAGGACTCAAATAGATTGCATTAATCCCTAAGTCGGATAAATAGTCTAATTTTGCAAGAATCCCTTGCAAATCTCCTCCCGCAAAATTTGTCGGTGTAGGCTTCTCTCCCCAATTCATCGTTATATAAGATTGATTTTTTTGCTCATTCCCTTTACAAAACCGATCCACAAAAATTTGATAAAATACTGCTTCTTTCATCCATGGAACACAAGGAAATAAATCCGCTTGATTTATATATGGCATTTGAAAGAAATTATAAAAAGCATTTGAAAAATCATAATCTTGTGTGACTCCATCTTCACTAAAGTAATATAGTTCATTTTCTTTTTCTAGTCGAAAAATATAGGCGAATCGTGTATCATCTAAGTGTAATTTAACTTCAAAATAAACGAATAGTTTATCTTCATAGCAAATAAAAATTTCCTTTTCTTTTCGCTTTGTCTGGTAATCATATTTCATTCCATATAAAAGAAATACTTTTACATCTCGATCTTCTTTAGCTAGTCGAAAACGGATGACAAGTTCATTTTCATTAATAGCAAAGCAATATCTTGAATCAGGTATGTGTAATATGCCTGCTTCATTCATCCTCAATCTCCCTTCTTTTTTATCAGTTGACTTTTACTTTCTTTTTTTATATAACAAGAATATGAAAAATAAAGTAACTATAAAAGATATTGCTCGAGAAGCAGGTGTATCTGTTGCAACTGTATCCTATGTTATCAACAATCGCGAAGATCAAAAAATTAGCGATAAAACTAAAAATAAAATATGGCAAATTATCAATCTTTTAGATTATACTCCTAATCAAGCAGCTAAATCTCTTATCACAAAGAAATTACAAACAGTAGCAATCTACTGTCAGCAATCTTCATCATTAATCAAAAATGCTGAGCAATTTTACTTTATAAATCAGTTCTCAAAGTTTCTCCACTCTAAACAATACAATTTATTTTATTTAAATGAGCAGTGTATTGAAAAATACGATAATGTAGATGCTGTTATTACATTAGATATAGATAACGAAACTTTCTATAAAATTGGAAATATCAATTTTTCCCCTCTAATTGCCTTAGATAGTTTCATTGATAATCCTGTATTTTTTCAGATAAATACAGATTACTCTCGCATCCATCGTACAGCTCAAACTTACTTTAATAATGAGCCTTTTACCTTACTTACTCTCCCTATACGAAACGAAGAACGGTTAACAAAAATTCAGAATACTTTTAAAGATATTTTTATTTTCACTGAAAATACGATTGATTTAGAATATTTTGCAGCTAAAAATATTTTAGTGATTGATGAAAGTATCCATCAACTCACGTCTAATCTTAAAAAGAAACTTTACCTACCAAATATATTTGAAGAAAAATTTCAACATTTATTTCAAAGCATTGAATGGGCTATACAACGTAAGAAAATTCAAAATCATGATATTCTGGTTTAAATCTATATCTGATCGTATAATGAGTGGACTTTCTCACTCATTTTTTTGTATAGTCCCAAAAAATTGTATCAAAAGGATTCATGTTGAAAGCCTCCTTTTTTAGTTCAGTGTATTTTTCGTTTTTCGTATCATAAGTATCCTCAGCTGGATGTGTCACTAAAGTAAAGGTATAAGTCCCTGGTTTGACAACTTTTATATTAGCACGTTTACTTGAAACTTCACCTATACCTCCTGAGTTCTCGAAATAACTAACACCATCTTTTTTAGTTGTTTGAAGATAACCAAATCCTCTTTGATTTTCCCATTTATTATTAATGGCAAATTGAAATTCATCTCCTGCTTCTAAATCAACAGTAATTTTATAAATATTACTATTTGCTTGCTCCTCTTTTTTCATCTTGTGTGTATCATTTACTACCGCACCCCAATTAGATGTTTTTAATGTCGGACTTTTCCCTTTGCCCAGAATAATAAACTCTCTCTTATCTGCTTTATAGGTTGAAAAACCTGCATACAAGGATAACACTGATTTCACCTCCATTTTATCCGTAAATTTTCGCGAATAATCTGGTTTTACATACCAACCTTCAAAATTCTTTCCCTGCTTTTCAGGCTTAAACTTCAAAATATCTTTAATAGAATTAACTTTTTCATTTTTTAATAAAGTTTTCCCATCTGTATCATAGTAATTAACTTTTATCTCCTTACGGTTTGTCTCACTTGTATTCGTTACAGATGAGTTCTTTGTGGTTTGTCCACAAGCCATTAGACTAAAACAGCTTCCTGCTAACACTAAATAAGAAAAGACTTTTTTCATTGTAAAACTCCTTTGAGAAAATTAATTTTTAACTTAAACGTTTAAGTCGATTTTACTGCAACCGCTCCCATTTGTCAACTATTTATTGTTAATTTTTTTCATACACATCAACTTCTCTTTTAAAATTATCAATCACTCAAGTCGTTGAATTTTGCCTGTCATAATAATTTTTAAAGCTAAACAGTTTCCTTTAGATTCATATTGAGTCACAAAAGATATTCAAATAGATAAAAATCCCAGAAATAGTAAAAAAGCTTAAAAGCAAGTTATCAAAAACGTTGATTTTAAGCTTTTCTGTTATTAATGACTGAACTTTGATTAGGAACTGTATTTTTCTCATTTTTTAATCACATCAAGATAAATTTCAGCTTCAATATCCTAATATTTTTAAATATTTTAATCGGAAATTTCTATTCCTAAAATGGCAATTCCTCTTCTTCTAGAACCAAATCTGCCAAGTCTGCACCTGTATTATTCTCACGAAGAGCTCGTTGGGCACGACTTTCTAATAACTGGAAGCCGTTGCAAAGCACTTCTGTTACATAATGTGTCACACCGTCTTTCTCATAACGACGGGTACGAAGTTCTCCATCAAGAGAAATTAAGCTTCCTTTTGTTGCATAACTTGCTAAAGTTTCGGCTAATTTGCCCCAAACAATGACGTTTACAAAATCCGCTTCTCGCTCGCCATTTTGTCCTTTATATCGGCGATTAACAGCAAGCGTTGCACGCGCCACAGATTTATCATTAGCTGTTTTATTTAACTCTGGTGTATTAACCAAGCGACCAATTAAAATTACTTTATTATACATTTTCTTTTCCTCCTAACTATTTATTCGTAAGAAAAAAGAAAAAATCGTGAAAATCCACGATTAATTTGTACTTATTCTTGCCAATGTTTGATTGGATCAAAAGCTGTTCCTACTACTTCTGAGCTTGCTAATTCAATAATTCCGCGCTTTTGTGGGGCATTTGGCAGTTGCAACTCACGAGGACTGCACATCATACCAAAACTCTTTTCTCCACGCAGCTCACTAGGAAAAATCAAGTTTCCCTTTGGCATCATAGCACCCGGAAGCACCACAATCGTCTTGAGACCTACTTTAGCATTAGGCGCACCGGCTACGATTTGAACCACTTTATCTGCTGCTACTTTTACTTGACAAATATTAAGGTGGTCACTATCTGGATGAGCTACCATTTCCACAATTTCACCAACTACAAATTTCGGCTCAAGGTCATTGACCAATTCTGGTTCAAAACCTGCTTGGCTCAATTCTTGATTCAGAATTGAAATTTCTTCATCTGTCAGAAAAACTTGCCCACGTTCGGTAATATTAAAAAGATTAGAAACCTGAAAAATATTCCAAGCAACTGTTTCTCCATTGTCCAAACGATAAATACGCGCTACGTTTCCCTTGCGCTCAGCAGCTAACTTAACTCCTTGACCGTCTGCAACAATCACCATCAGCACGTCTCCAACGTGCTCTTTATTATATGTAAAAATCATTATTTCTCCTATATGTTCAGTTTAACTGGGCTAAAAATTCATTGATTTGCGTCTTCGTTTTTCGCTCGCGATTAACAAAACGACCAATTTCTTGTCCATTTTCTAGGACTACTAGGCTAGGAATCCCATACACATCCCACTTTTTGGCAACTTCCATATAATCGTCACGATTGACCTCAACAAAGGTAAAATCAGGATTTTCTGCTTCAATCTCAGGCAAAAAAGGTTTAATAAAACGACAATCTCCACACCACTCGGCTGTGAAAAAGAACACAATCTTTCCTTCGCGTTTCACAAATGATGCCAATTCTTCTATATTTTCTGGAATAATCATTGTTCTTCCTCATAGGTCAATTCACCGTTTTCATACACAAATGTGATGTGTCGATTATCTTCATACACCACACCACCAACCAATCGATGCTCATCTGACTTGTATAATTGCACATATAGTGTGGCAATATCGCCTAGATCAGACAAACTTTTCCGAATTTCAGCAACTAATTGCTCACGCCACTCAGCTTCTTTTCGTTCGTCCAACGTTTTTTTAGTCGCATAAGCTGCAATCCCTACTCCCGCAAGTGCAGCCGTTGTTAATAGAATCTTTTTAGCTTTCATGACAATATTTTAACACAAAAGATAAATTGGGACAAATCGAAACACTACTGTTTTTTATCTTTGAATGCTACCCAACTATGATAGAAAATGATAAAATAAGAACAGAAAGAAGGTTAATGATGTCAGAATTATTTTCAAAAATCAAAGAAGTAACAGAAATTGCTGCCGTTTCAGGGCATGAAGCGCCTGTTCGCAATTATTTGCGTAAAAAAATCACTCCTCATGTAGACGAAGTCATAACCGACGGCTTAGGTGGTATTTTCGGAGTAAAACATTCAGAAGCTACTAATGCACCACGTGTCTTGGTAGCTGCCCACATGGATGAAGTTGGCTTCATGGTGAGTGAAATCAAACCCGACGGAACGTTTCGTGTGGTACAAATTGGTGGCTGGAATCCACTCGTCGTTAGCAGTCAACGGTTTAAATTATCTAATCGTACAGGAGATGAAATTCCTGTTATTTCAGGATCTGTTCCTCCACATTTGACTCGTGGAACAGGTGGACCAAGTCTACCAAGGATTGAAGATATTGTTTTTGACGGTGGATTTGCTGATAAAGCAGAAGCTGAAAGCTACGGCATTCGTCCAGGCGATACGATTGTACCAGACAGCTCTGCTATTCTCACAGCTAATGGGAAAAACGTTATCTCAAAAGCTTGGGACAATCGTTACGGTGTCCTCATGGTGAGTGAACTGGTTCAAGCTCTGGCTGGACAAAAGCTTAACAACGAACTTTATGTTGGAGCCAATGTCCAAGAAGAAGTCGGATTGCGTGGAGCCCATGTTTCAACGACTAAGTTTGACCCAGAAGTTTTCTTGGCAGTAGACTGTTCGCCTGCTGGCGACATTTACGGAGATCAAGGAGCTATCGGAGAAGGGACTCTGATTCGTTTCTTTGACCCAGGTCACCTCATGTTGCCAAATATGAAAGATTTCCTTCTAACAACGGCAGAAGAAGCAGGCATCAAGTATCAATACTACTGTGGCAAAGGCGGAACCGATGCAGGCGCTGCTCATCTCAAAAACGGTGGTGTGCCTTCTACAACTATTGGTGTTTGTGCACGTTACATTCATTCTCATCAAACACTCTACGCAATGGACGACTTTCTACAAGCTCAAGCTTTCTTACAAGCTCTTGTTAAGAAATTGGATCGTTCAACCGTTGATTTGATAAAAAACTATTAAAAAATGCATATTTGAAAAGGCTGTAGACAGTGATGTCTCAGCCTTTTTCTGCTCTCGTTTTTTCACTTATTGTTTAATCCCATTAACTTACGTAATTCGGGGATTCGTTGCAACTGTGGGACAATGAGCATTGTCACAAATACTCGTAAAGGAATTTCAAAAACAGACCATGCCCTAGTAGCGTATAGTGCAACAAAGGGTACTCCATATTGTAAATGGAGAGCTAAGGGCGTTAAGGTAAAGGTCCCCACTCCCATAACAGCGACAGTTGCTAGTGTCACCCAAAGCCAGTCTTTCTTCCGTTCAAATCGTAATTCTTTGCCATAAAAGAAATAACCATAGAGAATACCTTGCAAGGCTTCAATCAATGTAAACCAGATAATGAATGGTTGCCCCTGACTCAAAAAGAAAAAGGAAAGCATATCATATACGGCAGAAACCAGACCAGATAAAATCGGACCAGCGACACTTCCCATAAGGGTATAACCAATGAAAGCTGGGCTCAGCTTCAACAAACGAGGGATGACAAAGATTGAAAACCTCTCTAAGACAAAGCAGAGAGCTACAATCATAGAAAGGGCAACTAAAAGTTGCACCGACAACTTAGGCGAGTTTTTTCTCATATTCGCTCCTTTTCTTTCGGGAGCTGTCAAAATGACAGCGGATGCAATGGTCTACCGCACAAATGTTTCGTTGTATGGCAACATCCCATCCATACACACTTAACGCAGACCACTTACTCTGTGCAAACGAATTGCTCTTTTATTCTATCACATTTGAACTATTTAGAAAACCCCCTTTTACCTATCGCTCATTAGATATTTTCTCACATCTGCAAGGAAATAGAGAGAGCCTGTGATGAGCAGTAGCTCTTTCTCTCCATGTTTGACTTTTTTGTATTGCTCCAAATAAGGCAACCACTCTACATATTTTAACTTTTCACGCTTTGCCAAACCTTGCATTTCTTCTGTTGAAAAACTCTTCGAATCTTCAAATGTAGTGAGAAATAACTGAGATTTGGAAACAGTTTTTAACAAAGCAACCATTTCATCCAACGCCTTAGTTTGAATACATGTAAATAAAATCGTTTTTTGATAATCTGGAAAATAGCTTTCTAAGGAAGCAATCAGGGCTTTCATTGCATGAGGATTGTGTGCACCATCTAGCAAAATCAATGGTGCATTTGAAATTTTCTCCAAGCGAGCAGGCCAATACGTTCTTTTTAATGCCCGTCTTACCTCATTTTCACTCAACAATGGTAAACCTTTCAAGTAGCAATATTGATCGCATAATTCAAGTGCAAGTCCTGCATTCTCAACTTGATGAACGCCCAAAAGAACACTTTGATAGTCTTCTTTCTGCCGAAATGCATTTGAAAAACGAAATTTTTCTCCTTCTGCCAAGCGTTGCACAGACTCTACCTGATAATCTTTCCCATAGCGGACATGAGAAGCCTGACGTTGCTGAGCAATAGTGTGAATAACTGCCAGTGCTTCTGAAGAAATCTTGCCTGTCACTACTGGTACCCTCTCTTTGATAATACCTGCCTTTTGCACTGCAATGTCTGCCAGTGTGGTACCTAAAATAGCCATGTGATCTAGTCCGATTGTCGTAATAGCTGTCAAATCCGGTCGACACACATTAGTACTGTCCAATAAACCACCCAGACCTACTTCCATTATGACCACATCTACCTCTTGCTGGCAGAAATAATCATAAGCCAACGCCGTGATAATCTCAAACTCTGTTATTGCCTGCAATACCGTATCATCTACCTGCTTTTTTAATAACTCTTGATAAGATTGCAACAAAGAATAAAAGTCTTCGTCTGAAATAGGTAAACCATTGATTGCAATTTGCTCATTATAGTTAAGAAGATAAGGCGATGTAAACGTTCCAATACACAACTTCTTTACTTGCAATAGCTGACGTAAATGCGCAATCGTTGATCCTTTTCCATTGGTACCTGCAATGTGAATGACCGAGATTTGTAAATGCGGATTACCTCGCAATGCTAATAGTCGTCTCACTCGTTCTAAGCCTAAATGCGGCTCTTTTGTTTGGTGTTGGTGCAACCATTCTAACTGTTCTTCCTTTTGTATCATTGTCCTTCTCATCCAATCTATAATGCTCTCATTTTATCATAGAAGTGAGATTTCTACAAAAGGAATTTACCAAAAAATGAGCAAGAAAAGAAGAGAAAAGCTATTGCGCAACAAATGACTGAAAATGGAGAACTCCAAACGAGGAAGTGGCTTGGGAATAAAGAGCGAAAACAGAAATCCTAAGCCCGTATAAACGATAAAACAACTGATATCAGCTGGATTTCGTAAAAGGATAAAAAACAAACTCCCTATCACAAAACTCATTCTTGCTTGATCTTTTGAAACAAAAAGATGAATAATAAATGACCGTACTTCAGGCACCAGAGCTATCACATCAACACCCAGCAAAAAAAGAGAGGAGTGGATGAACAGGCTCATAAATAATTGTTGACTTTCTGAAACAGCAGCCGTCCCTTCTAAAATCATCAGATAAACTCCTATAGCATTGATAAATACCATCATGAGATAGGATAATCGCAGGAGAGGCCAGTAACGAGCCGTTAAGATTTCTGATTTAAAATCTGTTAACTCTCTGGAAAAATAGCGAAAATAAAGCAAGCCACAAGAAAATAGAATGAACAAAAATACAAAACTTGACTGCTGAAAGGTCAATGATTTGGACAATGGCGTCGTCAGCAATACCAAAGCAATCTGTGTCAGAACGATTAGCAAACTCATTTGAAGAATATTTTTTATCTTTCTCATTTCAACTCCTTTTTCTACCTTTTTAGTATAAAATATTTCAAAGGTTTCCTCAGAAGATGCCCTAAAAATTTATTTTTTATCTTCAAATAGTAAAAAATGAAAGCAAAGTAAAACACATTTCCCTCAACAGTCCTTCTTTGTCCCACGCCAACAAGTCGACGCAAAGTATCAACTCAAAAAAACAGGCAAAATCTCTTTCGGATTGTCTCCAATTAAGATTTTTCCTGTTTTTTGAATGATAATTTAGATCTTGTTTTAGACCTATTTATTCATTTTTCTTCGTTAAGATTGCAAGTGTTTCAAGAAGGTTGTCAACATGCACTTCAATGGTATCACCTGTCGCTTTGATTTTGACTTCAACGATGCGGTCAGCTGCTTTTTTCCCGATCGTCACACGGATTGGTAGGCCAATCAAGTCACTATCGCTGAATTTCACACCTGCGCGTTCATTGCGGTCATCTGTCAAAACTTCGTAGCCAGCTTTGAGCAGCTTTGCTTCTAGTTGTTCTGTCAATGAAAGAGCTTCCTCGTCTTTGACATTTACAGGGATTAGATGCACATCAAACGGTGCCAATTCTTTTGGAAAATTGATTCCCCAAGCATAGCGATAGTCTCCCTTTGGCGTTTTATTGACAAAGAGGCGTGCATGTTGCTCCATAACAGCTGATAAGAGGCGACTGACACCAATACCATAGCAGCCCATTACGACAGGAACTGCACGACCATTTTCATCTAAAACAGTCGCATTCATACTTTCTGAATAACGAGTTCCTAATTTAAAAATATGTCCAATTTCAATGCCACGTGCAAATTTCAAGACGCCTTGTCCGTCTGGTGAAATTTCTCCTTCACGCACCTCGCGAATATCTACATATTCTGCTGTGAAGTCTCGCCCTGGATTGACACCGGTCAAATGATAACCGTCTTCATTGGCACCAACCACCGCATTTCGAACGTCCTCTACTTTGCGATCAGCGATAATTTGAACATCTTCTGGAAGATGAACAGGTCCAAGAGAACCAAAGTTTGCTCCAAATAATTCACGAACTTCTTTTTCACTTGCTGGTTCAAAAAAATCAGCACCTAAATAATTTTTCAGCTTGACTTCATTCAGTTGATCATTCCCAACAAGAAGCGCTACAATCGGTTTCTCATCAGCAATATAAACCAACGTTTTAATTGTTTGGCTTTCATCAACATGAAGAAAAGCAGCGACTTCATCAATTGACTTGCAATCTGGGGTCTCTATACGAGTCAATTCCTCTTTTGCCACGACACGATTGCTTGGTTTGTATTCATTCGTTGCCATTTCCAAATTTGCAGCATAGTTTGACTCGCTTGAATACACAACAGTATCTTCACCAGACACCAACCAACTTGTCAATTCAGCTTTAATGGCTTCTTGCACATCAGCTGGAATTTCATCAAAGCTAGCGACTGACTTGTCCAAGACAACCCAACGGCTGAGGTCTGTCCGTTCAGGTGTAATGGCCATAAATTCTTGACTATCCTTTCCACCCATGGCACCACCGTCACCGATAATACCTTTAAATTCAATCTCACTACGAATAAAAATATTTTCATAAGCCGTCTTGTATTCATCATAAGTCACGTCTAGGCTATCGTAATTGGCATGGAAGCTATAACCGTCTTTCATGATAAACTCACGTGTCCGCAATAAGCCATTTCGAGGACGCTTTTCATCACGGTATTTAGCCTGAATCTGATAAAGATTAAGCGGTAATTGCTTATAAGATTTTACAGAATCCCGTACAATTGCGGTGAATGTTTCTTCATGAGTGGGCCCTAAGATAAAATCTGAACCTTCGCGATTTTTTAATTTATAAAGATCTTCACCGTAGGTATCATAACGACCTGATTCACGCCAAAGGTCGGCACTAAGGAGGGCTGGAGCTAACATTTCGACCGCACCGATTTTTTCAAATTCTTCTCGCATGATTTTTTTTACTTTTTCAATCACGCGATTAGCCAATGGTAAGTAAGAGTAAACACCTGCTGAAATTTGGCGGACATAGCCCGCACGCAGCATAAGTGCATGGCTGATGACTTGTGCATCACTAGGCATTTCACGTAGTGTTGGGATTAACATTTTACTTTGTTTCATAAATTCTTCCTTTTATTTATTATTTAGAATTCACCTTTTAAAAGAAGGTTCTCATAATATCATTCCAGGTCACCACAATCATTAGGAGTACCATAACAGCGACACCTGCCAACGTGACATAGGTTTCTGTTTCCTGTTTCAATGGCTTGCGACGAATGGCTTCAAGAAGATTGAGCACAATCTTTCCACCGTCAAGCGCTGGGATAGGAATGAGATTAAAAATACCAATATTTAGAGATAGCATAGCTAATAAAGCGATAACACTTTCAATTCCGCCTTTAGCAGCGTCACTACTGGCTTTGTAAATCGCCACAGGACCGCCTAGTTTATTGATGTCTGGGTGGAAAATTAAATTTTTTAAAGCGTCAAAGATGCGGAAACTAGCGTTCCAAGCCATGCTAAACCCACCCGCGATCATAGACGGAAAATCTGATTTCAAGCCCGGCATCACTCCTAATAGATATCTTCCTTGCTCTTTTTTAGGCTTAACTGTCAGCTCTTGAACTTTATTTCCGCTTTTAACAGTCACATTTAGTTCTGACTGCCCTTTACTGTTTTTCGTCTCAGACTGAACAGCTTGGGTCAAATCCGACCAATTCTTGATTTCTGCTTGACCAACTTTTAAAATCTGGTTGTTATTTTTTACACCAGCTTGTGCCAAGGCACCGTCCTGTAAGACACGAATATGATTTGTATTGGGATTGGCAACGCCACCCTGCATGAAAATCAACAACAGAAAAGCTACAATCCCCAAAATGAAATTGTTCATCGGTCCTGCAAAGTTGGTAATGAGGCGCCCGCCTAAACTAGCATTTTGATACTGCACATCAAGCGGAGCAATCCGAACCTCTGTGCCGTCTTCTTCTACGATTGTTGCGTCATGGTCAACCGCATAGGTCTTTTGTTCATCTAGTACCAAACCAGTGATTTCCAGCTTGTCTTCCAAATCAAAGCCCGTCACATTCATCGGCAAAGCGGTTTGATCAATTTTCTTGCCCGAAAGGTTGATTCGGACGACCTTACCTGCTTCATTTAAAGTCAAACTAGCAGGTGTTCCGGTTTTAATCTCGGTCGAATCTTCGCCCCAACCAGCCATACGAACATAGCCACCCAGCGGTAACATCCGAATGGTATACGCCGTACCGTCTTTTCCGATATGAGCAAAAATTTTCGGGCCCATTCCAATAGCAAACTCCCGCACCAAAATGCCCGATTTTTTCGCAAAATAGAAATGTCCAAACTCATGAACAACTACAATAATTCCAAAAACAATGATAAAGGTGATAATTCCTATAATACCAGACTGCATTACACCAACCTTTCTACTTTCTGACATGATCATCTTACTGAATTGCACCCAGCAAATCAAGATTACTTCACTCGGCTTAAGATTTCCTTATAAAGTTCATTCACAAAGAGGCTGGAAGGAACGTTTCCCAGACTCTTACAATAATTATTTTTACAACAAAACGCAGTAATGAGAAACTCTGTTGACTTTAGTCAATTTAGAGTTCCTATGCACAATTGATTAGGTACTTTAGTGCCAATCAATCACTGTCGAGTGGTAGTTCTAATCCCTTACTAGGGAAAGAACAACAACTATCCTAGTCAACTGTGCAGAGGGGAGTAACAAAATAAACTTCTTGCGAAATATTGATTTTTTATCTCATCTTCTCAGATTTCATTTTTCTGTGAGTGATTACAAAACAATCACGTTAGTCTGTCCCACTTCATTTTACCATTCTCATTAGAACAATCCAAAGAAATGCATCAAGGGAAAGACAAACAGCATGCTGTCAAAACGATCTAACACACCACCATGTCCGGGTATAAATTTACCAGAATCTTTGACTCCAAAATGGCGCTTAATTGCACTTTCTACCAAGTCCCCAAACTGACCTGCAATACTAAAGAATACTGTGGAAAGAAGCATGACAAACATATGATGAGGTGCGGCAACGTTTCTATCAAACAACATAAAAATAAATGTTACAAGGACTGCTGAAGCAATGCCTCCTAGGCTGCCCTCAACAGTTTTATTTGGTGAAACATGAGGAGCTAAGCGACGTACGCCATATCTCCGTCCGACCAAGTAAGCTCCGCTATCCGTTGCCCAGACGATAAACAAGGCTAAGAGCACTTTGTCAAAACCAGCCACCCGTGCATCTAGCAAAGCATTGAAGCCAATTCCCACGTAAAAACTCGCAGCGATTGGATAAGCCGCATCTTCAAAACTGTAATTTTTCCCTAGAACAGTTGAGCCTAATAGAAGAAAAACAACTAAACTATAGGCCACAACATTTCCGTCTACCGACAAAAATTTCAAATAGTTTTCGAGTGGAATCGTCAGCACAAAACCTGCTAACATAGCTAAGACACCTTCTAGTGTGGTACTTCTCAGCCCTTTCATTTGTAGCAATTCATGAACACCCAACATGGCTAGAAGCCCCATTCCAATTTGCAGAAGAGCGCCTCCTATCATCAAAACTGGAATGAAGATAGCAAGTGCCACTCCGCCAAAAATAACACGTCTTTGTAAATCCTTATCCATAAATTCTCCTACACGCCGCCAAATCGACGATTTCGTTTACTATATTCTTCAATAGCTGCTTTCAAAGCTTTCTCATCAAAATCCGGCCATAAAATGTCTGTAAAATACAGCTCACTATATGCACTTTGCCAAGGTAAGAAATTACTCAAACGCAATTCTCCGCTCGTTCGAATGACCAAATCCGGATTGCGCAATAATCGAGGTAGACTGCTGGTTTGTAGATAATTGGCAATCATCTCTTCATCAATCTCGCCCGGACTGAACTTGGCATCTAACACATCTTGAGCAATCATTTTAACTGCCTGAACAATCTCAGCACGACCACCATAATTCAAGGCAAAATTCAGAATCAAGCCTGTGTTGAGTCGCGTTAATTCTTCTGCTTTGCAAAGCGCATCATACGTTGTCTTAGGCAGCCGCTCTGTATCTCCAATCATTTGAATTTTTACGTTATTTCTATGCAACTCAGGCACATAACGGTCGTAAAATTCAACCGGCAAGTTCATGATAAAGCTGACTTCTTTTTCAGGACGCGACCAATTTTCTGTGGAGAACGCGTAGACTGTCAATACTTGGACACCCAACTCTTTAGCTGCAATGGTAACATTTTGCAAAGTTTCCATTCCAGACTTATGCCCGAAAACGCGCGGCTGCATTCTCTTTTTAGCCCAACGACCATTCCCGTCCATAATAATACCGATATGTTTTGGTATTTGTAACGGAACTTCAATTTTTTCTTTTTTCTTAAAACTAAACATCTGCTTGTTTTCCTAATAAAGTTTTACATTTCATTATATCATAAATCCTCTAAAAATGGGATTTATGATAAATTTCAGATAAAAAAGAAGCCGAAACATAGAAATTTTTGGCTCCAATTTCTTTTTCACATTATTTTACGATAAAATTAAATGCTTTATCTTTTTAAAATTCCTATTCTGCTAAGGGAATATTTGTTACTTGGTTGGGCTTTGGCATCAAAATAGCTAATTGGCGACGTCAAAGTAGAAAAAGAATTATTCTTATAAATTGTAAAAGAAACCTTTCAAGCAAAAATAAAAGAACTGGAGAAACTCCAATCCCTTTTTTAGCTTAAAACACTACTATTCTTCTTCAATAGCTGTATCTTCTGACATATCAACACTTCCGTCTGCACCAGCAACTGCTGTGATTCCCTCTGTGAGAGGCAATACGGTCTTAATAGCTGTTAATTCAAATGTCAAGTAAACACCATCTACATCGAGAACAACCGTTTTCTTTTCAGTATCAACTTCATCAACCGTACCATACAAGCCACCAATCGTAATGACTTCATATCCTTTTTGTAGTTTGTTCAAGCTTTCCATCCGTTTGTCTGCTTGTTTCTTTTGAGAACGTTGCATGAAGAACATCAAGCCCATCATCACAACCAACATGATTAAAATTGAAAAACCGTTACCCATTTTCATTTTAGTCTCCTTTAGATTTCATATATTATCTACTATAGCAGATTCCTAAAGAATTTACAAGGAAGAGCTGAAATTTCTAAAAGGATTCCTCCTTAAGTCTGACTAGCAGCGAATTCTTTTGACAGTATGCTCTGCTTTTTCCAAAAAGCGTAAAAAGTCCGCATAAGCGATATTGAGCGTTGTTGTATTGACAAAAGGATGAAAACCCACGGTCAAGTTCGGATCAACCTCCTCGTCCACAATCAGTTGGACTTTCTTTTCCTTATCAAAAAGCAGCCCAAAGGGTGTAACCGCACCTGGCTCTACCTGTAAAAGCTCCTCCAGCTCCTTATCATTGGCAAATGATAATCGTTTTTCATCAAGGATTTCTGCCAAATGCTTGATATCTGCCGTTTTTTCGTCCCGCAAAATGACCAAATAAAATTGACGTCCCTTTTTATTTTTCAAAAGGAGATTTTTGACCTGTTGCCCCGGTAAGACAATTCCTTTTTCAGCTGCCTCAATAACGGAAGAAATTGGTTCATGATCCAGACGATCATAAGAAATTTTCAATTCATCCAACAGCTGATAAATCATACTTTCCTTTGTCATCTTCACACCTCCGAGATAAAATTTCCTATTTTCATTATAGCATTTCTAGTTAGAAAAACCGAAGCAAAGCAAGCCTCGGTTCTTCTTGATAGTTACTATTTCAAATTTTTCACAACTTCTACGACATGAGCAACGGTGAAGCCATATTCTTCCATTACCTTAGCAGCTGGGGCAGAAGCACCGAATTTGTCAATACCGATAACAGCTCCGTCAAGTCCGACATATTTATACCAAGACTGGGTTGCAGCCATTTCGATAGCAACACGGCGACGAACTGCATTTGGTAAAATTTCTTCTTTGTAAGCAGCGTCTTGTGCATCAAAGATGTCTGTTGATGGTACGCTGACAACACGAACCTTTTCTCCTTGTACTTCCAACTCTTTAGCAGTTGCAACAGCTAAGTTAACTTCAGAACCAGATGCCAGAAGAATTGTATCAAAACCATTTGCTGTTTCATATACAACATAAGCTCCTTTCGCCACCTTGTCAAAGTCAGTTCTAGCTTCAACTGTCAAGTTTTGACGTGTGAGAACCAAAGCTGTTGGAGTTGTTTGACTCTTGAGTGCCAAGTACCAAGCAGCCTGTGTTTCACGTGCATCTGCTGGGCGCAAGACATTGAGGTTTGGAATTGCACGAAGACCTGCTAAGTGCTCAATTGGTTCATGAGTTGGACCATCCTCACCAACTGCAATTGAGTCATGCGTAAAGACATAAGTCACAGGTAAGCCTTGAAGGGCTGATAAGCGAACAGCCGCTTTAACATAGTCTGAGAAGACAAAGAACGTACCGCCATAAACACGAAGTCCTCCGTGAAGCGCCATACCATTCAAAATAGTACCCATAGCAAATTCACGCACACCAAATTGAATATTGCGGTTAAGACGGTGGGCATCATCTTGCAAGCCATCTTCTTTGATGTAAGTCATATTAGAATGAGCGAGGTCAGCAGAGCCACCAAGGAAAGTTGGGAGAACTTTTGCGGCAGCATTCAAAGCATCTTGGCTAGAATTACGAGTAGCTTGTGAAAGACCTGTTTCTTTTACTGGAAAATCTTCTGGTTTGATCTCAACTGGATCTTTTCCAGCAATAATGGCAGAAACTTCATCAGCTAAGTCAGGATAGGCTTGTTTGTATTCTTCAACGAGTTTTTCCCAAGCATCATAGGCAGCTTTGCCGCGTTCTGCAACATTAACTCGATAATCTTCGTAGACTTCTTCTGGAATTTCAAATGGTGCGTAATCCCAAGTAAGGGCTTTGCGAGTAGCCGCTGCTTCTTCCGCACCAAGAGGCGCTCCATGAACAGCATTTGTCCCTTGTTTATTTGGTGAGCCATAACCAATCACCGTTTTGACTTCAATCAAGGAAGGTTTGCCAGAAACTTTTGCGGTTTCAATCGCCGTATCGATTGCTTCTAAGTCTGTTCCATCTTTGACCAAAGCTGTGTGCCAGCCGTAAGCATTGTAACGGTCACGAACACTTTCTGTAAAGGAATCTTTCGTTTCTCCGTCCAAATTGATGTCGTTTGAATCATAGAGAACGATGAGCTTATCTAGCTTTTGCAGTCCAGCATAAGAAGCCGCTTCAGCAGACACACCTTCCATTAAGTCCCCGTCACCACAGATGACATAGGTATAGTGGTCAAAGATATTATAGCCTTCACGGTTGTACTTAGCAGCTAGGAAACGTTCTGCTTGCGCAAAACCAGTTGCCATCGAAATTCCTTGACCGAGGGGTCCAGTTGTCGCATCTACACCAGCCGTATGTCCAAATTCTGGATGTCCAGGCGTTTTAGAACCCCATTGACGGAAGTGCTTGATTTCGTCCATAGTGACATCTTGAAAACCAGACAAGTGAAGAAGTGCATAGAGCAGCATAGAGCCGTGGCCTGCTGATAAAACAAAACGATCGCGATTGACCCAATTTGGTACTTCTGGATTCACACGCATTTGCTTGGTAAATAAGTCATAAGCCATCGGTGCTGCGCCCATGACAACACCTGGATGCCCAGATTTTGATTTTTCAATAGCATCAATTCCCAAAAAACGAATGGCATTGACAGATAAATTTGACATTGAATTCTCCTTTTATAATACTACCTTTTCAGTAGCAATTATTCTACACTATCATTATAAGAAAATTATCCGCATATCGCAATGTATACGGATAATTCCCACTTAATTTTTTATAGTAAAGCCTTAAATTGAATGTTTGAATCATGCTCAAAGCAATCATCAAAGCCACGTGGGTGATGATATTCAATCCTGTCTTTGTCTTGCGGATAGGTATATTTACCACCGACTTCCCAGATGAATGGATGGAATTGATATTGGAGGCGCTCTTTACGCATCTTCCACAAGGCTAAAATCTCGTCCGTTGAAGCCATGAAGTTAGACCAAATATCATAATGAACTGGAATAATAACTTTGGCACGAAGGTTTTCAGCCATACGAAGCAAATCAATTGAAGTCATCTTGTCTTGAATACCGATTGGATTATCACCGTAGTTGTTAATCGCTACATCAATATTGAAATCTTTTCCGTGTTTGGCAAAATAGTTTGAGAAGTGCGAATCTGCACCATGATAAATTGTACCACCTGGCGTTTCAAAGATGTAATTGACTGCTTTACGCGCCATTTCTTCATCTGTTACAGGCAGACCTTTCAGTTCACCATCTTGGGCATCAGCACCATCAACCGGAAGTGTTACCAAGCAAGTTCGGTCGAAAGATTCCACAGCTGATACTTTAATATCTTTAAACTCAAAACTTTCGCCGGGTTTAATCACGATGATACGTTCTTCTGGGACACCCCATTTTTTCCAGATTTCGCCACATTCATAAGGTCCGACAAATTTAACATGATTCAATTTCGGATTGTTGACAATCGCTGCTGCAGTATTGATATCAATATGGTCACTGTGAAAATGCGATACCAGATAATAGTCCAACTCATTAATCATAAATGGATCAATCACCATTGGCTGCACGCGCAAATTTGGCTGTAATTTACGTACGCCTGCCATATTTGCCATTTGATGTCCCCGCACCATATCTTTGACCTTTTTAGTTGATTTTCCGCGGTTAGACCAAAGATCCATAACCACATTAGCTCCGCCTGGCGTCTTAATCCAAACACCACAATTCCCTAACCACCACATAGCAAAGTTACCTTCAGGCACTACTTCTGCTTCAATTTCTTCGTTAAGCCAAGTGCCCCATTCTGGGAAAGTACTTAAAATCCAAGATTCCCGAGTAATTTCGTTTACGTTTAGCATGATCATTCCTCCTCAAGATAATATTATATTTCTATCTTTAGTATAAGCTGCTCTAAGAGAGAAAAAAAGACCAAATAAAGCACAAGGCTGTGTTCAAGATTGGACTATTTTTAGTACCTAAAAAAGCCGGGAATTCTATCCCTAGCTAGTCATCCATTCTTTCAGTCTTCTGTTGAAGTTGATAATAATTCTTCGTTTACAAGCTTTTGAATTTTATTTTTCAACTCTTGTGTACGAGTTGAATCCTTGAGGTATTGTGACAAAAGTCGTTCTAAATCTTGACTAAATCGCACGCCTTTAGTAGAAAGAGCTTGATCTTTCACAAAAGAAGTAATATTCAATACATCCTCGTAGTCCAAAATAGGCTGAACCTGTATCGTTGGCAAAGTAGTTTCCAACCCGTCATTTGTCGTAATCAATAAGTCCACATCTAAAATGTCTTCAACACTTTTGAATTGCTCTGTCGTAAAAACAGCGCCTAAATTTTCATTTGGCAAATGATATAAGCACTGCTTGAGCAGCAATTTCTGCACAGCGACTCCCTCGTCACAAACTAAATAAATTCGTTTAGCATCTCGTTTTTCAGCATGATTATGCTTTAAAAATCCACCCATGTGAAGAGCAAGATAAGCCACCTCATCATCGGTTAGTGAAATAAGCCACGCTTCCTCCAAAATCACAGCGCAAGACTTGGTGACCGCAAACAACTCTGCATATTTTTCCTTGATTTGAGCAGTTAATGGATTTTGGGATACAATTCCGTAGGTTTTACGGAACAGCAGAGCCTTGCAGTGCGTCAATAAATTCCGCAACAAATCTTCTTTATTTTCAATTTCAAAGTGCGAACTAACTTCAAAACGCAAGATAAACTCATCAATCGCTTCTTTTAATTGGACAAAATCTTGACTGGTTGCATGAATATCCCTGTCCTTCCGATAAGAAAGCAAAAGAACGGCTAAGAGAGAAATCTCAATGTCATTTAATTGCAAGCCAAATGTTGCCTGTAAATTACTATTCAAATTCTTGGCTGCTTGGTATTCTATCCGCTTGCGAATCAAGGTAAACTCACGCTTCAAGTCTTCCTGTTCTTCCTCATTTAAGGCCATATTGCGGCAGCTCAACAGCAGATATGGTAAAACTTGCAGCATGAACTTGATTTCATGTCGATTGATTTTCTTGCCCAAATTCTGCTCCACATCTTGCACTATTTGATTGAGAAAATCCTGTAAATCATCGGACAAAAGTAAATCTTCTCCGATAAATGCTTTTATCTTTTCTGTCAAAATCATCACAAAACTATGATTTCCCTCTACAAAAATGTGATACAAGAGAGAATGAACATATTGGATTTTATTGAGCGGATGACACTTTAAAAAATATCCTTGCGCTTTCGTGGAAGTGAGATTGACTTGATACTGCTCCGAAGCTAACTGATTGCGGATTTCATTCAAATCGTTGAGAACCGTATTGCGGGATACTTCTGTCAATTCCATCAGTTTTTCAATGGTCACACGCTTGTTTGCAACACAAATATACAGAACAGTCAACTGCATGCGCTCGGTCATGTTCATGACATAACTATAAGAATCGACTCCTTCCAGCAAGGATTGGCATAATTCTTTTTGCTGTGCAGTTAAGACAATCCCTACCCTCGGACGACTGCTAATCATTTCACCAACCTCTGCCAAAGCGTCATTGATTTTTTCCAAATGATAATAAATCTTCCTCCGCGATTGATTGGTTGCCCGTGAAATCGTCATAATCGTTTCTGGCTCTTTCAGCTGAATGAGGTATCTTAGTAAGTCACAACTTGTCTGGTCCAATAGTATCATCATTTACTCCTTGAAAGGGACTGTAAATTATTATAACATCTTTTCACACATCTTCCTACGAGATTGAAACGAGTCCATCTGTTATTTTGCTTATCTTTGAGTTTGTTGCGGAAGCAGAATGAGAAAAGCAGGGTGTGGAACTGCCAACCATGACACTCTGAATCATAGTAATCGTTCCACCCCTTGATAGATTTCTTATCGTCGTTCTTACTTTTTCTGTCCGTAGTAAGCATTCTTTCCGTGTTTTCGCAGGTAATGCTTGTCTTTGAGATCTTGCGGCACTTCTGCCACTTCTGGATTGATAGCTTCTGTGTAGCGTGCCATACGAGCGGATTCTTCCAGAACAACTGCATTATAAACAGCAGACTTTTCGTCCTTGCCCCAAGCAAATGGTCCGTGGTTGCGGACGGTTACACCTGCTACTGCGAGCGGATCTAAGCCACGCTTGGCAAATTCTTCAATAATGACTTTCCCAGTTTCTTTTTCGTACTCGCCATTGATTTCCTCTGGTGTCAAGGCACGAGCGCATGGAATTGAACCGTAGAAAGTATCAGCGTGCGTGGTGCCATAACAAGGAATATCACGTCCTGCTTGCGCCCAAGCCACTCCTTCTGTCGAGTGCGTATGAACAATGCCACCCACTTCTGGAAATGCTTTGTACAGTTCCACATGCGTCGGCAAATCTGACGACGGATTCAGGTCTCCTTCGACAATATTACCGTCCAAATCAGTCACAACCATATTTTCTGGAGATAATTTTTCATACGCCACACCAGAAGGTTTAATGGCAATCAAGCCTTTCTCGCGGTCAATCGCCGAAACATTTCCCCAAGTAAATTTCACCAAACCATGCTCTGGAAGCTCCATATTGGCTTTATAGACACGTTCTCGTAATTCTGGTACTAACATTCTCATAACCCCGCTTTCTCAATGAGTGGATAAAGGAAATCCTGCGCTTCTTTGATAGCTGCTTTGGTTTCTTCCACCGTTTCACAATTTTCAGACCACATTTCAATCAAAAACGGTCCTTGGTAGTTGGTTTTTTTCAAAACGGCAAACATTTCTTCCCAATTGACACAACCTTTGCCAAAAGGTACATCTCGAAATTGCCCTTTAGAATGCTCCGTCACGGCATAGGTATCTTTTAAGTGCAGCGCAGCAATTGCCTGATGACCAAGGTAAAATTCACTCCAGAGGTCATTATGCCAAGCAGAAACATTACCTGTATCTGGATAGACAAAGAGATAAGGCGAATTGATTTCTTTTGCCACAGCCAGATATTTTTCAATGCTGTTGATAAATGGGTCATCCATAATTTCAATCGCCAGCATGACCTGCGCCTGCTCAGCCCAATCACATGCTCGTCGCAGATTTTTTAAGAAACGAACGCGTGTTTCAGGTGATTTTTCTTCATAATAAACATCATAGCCGGCTAATTGAATAACTCGCACACCCAAATCTTGCGCTAACTCAATACATTGTTTCACCGTTTCAAGTGATTTTGCTTCTAGCTCAGGATCGTTCGAGCCTAATGGATAGCGCCGATGTCCGCTAAAACAAATGCTTGGAATCCGCACACCTGTATCATAGATGGCTTTGACAAGCTCTAGGCGTTCTTCTTTGGACCAAGTGAGACGCGCCAACCGAGCATCGCTTTCATCAACCGACATTTCCACAAAATCAAAGTCCATTTCTTTGGCAAATTCTAACCGTTCTTGCCAAGAAAAATGCTTCGGTGTCGCCTTTTCATAAATTCCAATTGGACGTGCCATGACTTACCCCCATATTCGCTTGATTTCGTCTTTGAAAGCACACGCTGCTGCTGCTGGGTTTTCAGCTTCTGTTATTCCGCGTCCAGCAATAAAGGTAAAGACATCCACTCCTTCAAAGAGTTTGAGTGTATCCACATTCAAACCACCTGTCACAGACACACGGAAACCCATTTCAATCAATTTCTTAACTTTATTGAGATCTTTTTCACCCCAAGTTTCGCCGGCAAGAAGGGCATCGCGTGATTGGTGATAAATGGCTTGCGAGATACCAGCATCTAACCAAATCTGAGCTTGCTCATAAGTCCAATCACCGTAGAGTTCAATCTGAATTTCACCGCGTTCACCGCGTTCTTCTTGTATAGCTTTCAGGGCTGCTTTCATGGTTGGAATCGTCGCACAACAAATGCAAGTCATCCAATCCGCACCGCGTACGGCATTATTTTTAGCAACTGTCCCGCCAGCGTCAGCACATTTAGTGTCAGCTACGATGATTTTATCAGGAAATAAACTGCGCAGCACTTCTACCAGCTCACTACCGACTTGCAAGAGACAAACCGTTCCTGCTTCAATGACATCCACTTCATGACCGACCGACACAGCTGCTTTAATAGCTCCTTGCAAGTCTGAATGATCTAGTGCAACTTGTAAATTTGGAAGACGTTTTGACATAATTTTCTCTCCTTCTATTCTTTTCTAATGGATTGAAACACAACCATTTACTAACTATCTAAATCCAATCCTTCTAAATAAGGACTATTTTTTGACTCATCAATCAAAGCTAGAACTTCTGCTTCTGTTTGACAAGCTAACAAACGATCAATAGAATTTTCCAATTCGAAGAGGGCAATAATCTGCGGAATGGCGACACTCGTATGAATTTTTGAACTCGTTGCCGCAAGAGCCAACAAGACACTCACACCTTTCCCGTCTGAGAAAGTTACAGGTTCTTTCAAAGTCACCAAAGAGAAGGCATCTTTTTGTACACCAGCCTCTGGACGAGCATGTGGCATCGCCATACCCGGCATCAAAATATAATAAGGACCATATCCTTCTGTGGATTCGATGATTGCATCATAATATTCAGGCTTAACAGCTCCGCTTTCAATCAAAGGGTCAACAGAAAGTTTGACCGCTTCTTGCCAAGTTGAAGCAGAAAGCCCTAAACGAATAGATTTGTTTTCAATCAATGCTTGCTTTAAATTCATGGCTTCTTCCTTTCGTAGGAAATGGAAACTCAAAACGGATTGGCAAAGAGAAATCCTCTGCTACTTTAAAAGTACAACAGACTTCAATTTTCCTATGCTTTCAGTTTCACCTATCCTTTTAAGCGAATGAGGCTTGGACAAGCGTCCAAAGCCTCTATATCAATTTCTTAAGCGACGAGGCTGAGACAAACCTCTAGCCGCATCATTCCAATACCTGTGATAGTTTTTCAGTAATTTCTTTGTCGTCCATCAGATTATCTAGACCAATCAATTTGCCATTTGTCCGTCCGTCCAATTCATGAATCAAATGAAGAGAGGCAATGACGATATCATAACCAGAAGCTAAACTTTTAGCTTCGCCCACACTGCAAGAATTGACCGTGAAATCTGTTTGCCCAAGTTTACGTAGAGCATTTTCTACTTTCATCTTAATCACCATAGATGAACCCATGCCATTTCCGCACGCTGTTAATACCTTAACCATATTATTTTCCTCCAATATTTAAATCTATTTTTATTCTTCTTCTGCTTGAACATCACCACGGTAGTATGCTTCCTTGTCTTTTGCTTTGGCAAATTGAAGTTGCGGAATAGCCAGCAAGAACACACAGACAAGAATGTAACCAGCAATACCAAGGTATTTGAAAAGATAGCCAAATCCAAGCCATGGGAATTCAAAGTCAATATTTCCATGGTAACCGCCGTAAGAAGCAAGACCGAGCAGTGCCACACAGAGAGCACCGAGCGCTACTTGCAGCACACCTGAGATAAAGGACAAGATAACCGCAGCTTTCCAGCCACCACGCTTATCCGCATAAACTGCAATCGCTGCATTGTCAAAGAATACTGGAACGAAACCGGTAATAATCAGAATTGGATTCTTAAAGACAATCAAGAGCATAATGGTAATCAATTGTCCAATCAAACCGAAAGCAAAGCCTGAAAGCACTGCATTTGGTGAACCAAAACCGTAAGAAGCTGCAACGTCCACAGCTGGGAATGAACCAGGAAGCAATTTGTTAGAGATACCTTGGAAGGCATTGGTCAATTCTGCTACAAACATCCGCACCCCTTGCATCAAGACAAAGAGATAAACTGAGAAAGTAAAGGCTGTTTGAATGATATACATGTAAAAATCTTGCTTAGCAGGGTTGTAAACTGTACCTGATGTAATGACTTTTGCATTTGACATGATATCTGGACCCAAGATTAAGAGAATAGCTCCAAAGAAAACCAACATCAACGTCGCCGAAGCAACCACTGTATCATGGAAAATAGACAATAATTTTGGCAACTTCAAATTGTCAAGATTTTCTTCTTTCTTGCCAAATTTGTCTGCAACTTTATCCACAAACCAAATCGCAAATTGTTGTTGGTGACCAATCGCAAAACCACCGCCACCAGTTAAACGCTGTGTTGCTTCTACTGTCATATTGGAGCTGACTGCCCAGTAAAGTCCACAGATGACACCGATTGCCAGCACGCCCCAGCTATTACGCAATTGAGGAACAAGGAGAAGAACCATCAATGAAACGGTTGCTGCTTGTTGCACCATGATATGACCTGTAATGAACAGCGTCCGCACTTTCGTAATTTTCCGAAGAGCAACGAGCAGGATATTGACACCAAAACCAATCAAAAGTGCTGTTGTTGCTGCTCCGACAAAGTTTGGAAATTCTTCTGCAATCTTTGTATTTGCCGCTGTTAATCCAAAGTATGGGTCAATAACCGCCGCACCAATCTTAAACTTAAAGTTCAAAGCCGCCAAAATCGGACGGAAAGTTGTTACCAAACCTCCAGCACCAACGTTCAACAGCATATAACCAACTGTCGCTTTGATGAAACCAGCATAGACATCATGCGCTGGTTTTTTCAATAACGCATAGCCAATGAGAACCAAGAGACCTACAAAGAAGGCCGGATTCTGCAAAATATTTTGCGAGAACCAGTTCAGAATGTTTAAAATGATGTTCATTTTAACTCTCCTTTTTTCTATTTTATTTGTTCTTTATAGGCCTATTATAAACCATGTAAGCGGTAACAAAAAGACCAAGAATTACACAAGCAACTGTTCACTCTTGGACTGCGAAAAATATGGGAGCCAAAAACGCCGAGAAATTTCTCAGCGTTTGAATAATGAAATTTATTTTTCAACTTGACTATCTGTTGTTTCCTCAATGACTAATTCATCATCTTTAAGATCTGCCAAAAGATGTTTCACATCCAGATGATCCAGATGATAATCTGTTACTTTGTCACGGATTTGTTGTTCAATCACACGGCGAAGCGGACGAACACCCATGACTTCATCATACCCCTCTTCTGCTAGATAATGTTTGGCTGCATCTGTTACTGTTAACGTGATGTCTTTCTTAGCAAGCGTTTGGTTGACTTCATCCAACATCAAGTCGACGATTTCAGCTAAATCTTCTTTACCAAGATGAGAGAATTCAATGACTGCATTGAAACGGTTCAAGAATTCTGGACGGAAGTATGGTTTCAACCGATCCATAATTTTCATATCCTTTTCTTCATCGCCCGTAAAGCTTTCATAGCCAAATCCTGCGTTAGAAGTAGCGATAATAACTGTATTCTTAAAGTTGACAGTATTTCCTTGACCGTCTGTCAAACGTCCATCGTCCAAGACTTGCAATAACAGCGTGATGACTTGCGGATCAGCTTTTTCGATTTCGTCCAGCAAAATGATCGAGTATGGATTGCGACGAACACGTTCTGTCAATGTATTGCTATTGTCGTCGTAGCCCACATAGCCAGCTGTTGTACCAATCAACTTCGACACAGCCGTGCGGTCAGAGTATTCAGACATATCCAAACGAATAATCGCGTCTTTTGTACCGAACATATCAAGCGCTAATTGTTTTGCTAGCTCTGTTTTTCCGACCCCAGTTGGTCCGACAAAGAGGAAGCTACCAATTGGACGATTGCCTTCATCAAAACCTGCACGATTTCTCCGAATAGCACGTGCCACCGCTTCAACCGCTTCATTTTGTCCAATGACTTTGGTCTTTAAGCGCGCATTCATCTCTTTCAAGCGCTCAATATCGCTGCTGCCCATTTGAGAAACAGGAATACCCGTCATGCGTTCTACAGACTCTGCCACATCATTGACAGTCGCTGTCACTTTCATATCTTCCGTATGATTTTCAATTTTCTTTTCCAGCTCTTCAATGCGCATCTTGGCATTCAAAGCCGTTTCAAAATCTTCTTTTTCAACAGCAGCTTCTTGTTTGGCCTTTTGCTCTGCGATTTCACGTTCTACTGCATGCACATCTGTAACGGGGTGTTGAGCTGCTAAGTGAGCCGCTGTCACATCTACTAGGTCAATTGCTTTATCTGGCAAACTGCGTTGCGGAATATATTGAATCGAATAATCCACAGCCGCTTTTAACACTTCATCTGGCAAGATAACATTGTGGTGTTTTTCGTACAAATCAAGAATTCCTTGCAAAATCTTATAAGTATCCTCTGCAGACGGAGCATTTACTTTTACTTCATTGAAACGGCGAGCCAAAGCCGCATTTTTCAAAATGGTATTGCGGTATTCATCTTGCGTCGTCGCACCAATCACAGTTAAATCCCCACGAGAAAGAGCTGGTTTCAAAATGTCTGCCAAACCTTTAGAGCCGCTGTCTCCACCTGTGCTTCCAGCACCAAGGATTTGATGAATTTCATCAAAGAAGAGAATGACATTGCCGGCTTCTTTCACTTCAGACACCAAATTTTGAATATTTTCTTCAAAGCTACCTCGATATTGCGTACCTGCTTCTAATCCAGAAATATCTACAGAAATAATTTCCTTATTTTTAATAGCAGCAGGGACATCGCCGTTGACAATCGCTTGCGCCAAACCTTCGACAACTGCGGTCTTACCAACCCCAGCATCTCCGACTAGCACTGGATTATTCTTCGTCCGACGAGACAGAATTTCAGCTGTTTCTTGAATTTCCTTATTGCGCCCAATAACGGGATCTAACATATCTTGCCGCGCTTCTTCTGTCAAATTGCGACCCAATTTTGCTAAAATGCCATCTTGTTTTGGAGCACCTGTTTGTCCCTGCATTTGCGGATTTTGATTTTCTACCGCTTGTTTCGGCAGTTTCCCCGTTGCTCGGTATTGTGCAAATTCTTCTGGTGTTACTTCACGTCCATTGATGAGATAACGCCGATTTTCACTATTAAAACCGCCCATTCTTCCCATCAATTGATTGAAAAGATTATCCATATTATCAAAGTTGTTGTAGTTGTTATTCATATCTGTACCTCATTTGTTATTTTACATAATTTTTGCAACTGCTTAAAATATAAGACAAAGTGAGCAACTCTATCTTTTGGATTTATATTTATAAAAGGCAGCCAATATTTTACATAATTTTAAACCTCTCCCAAAATAGAGATGAAATCACTTTAACTGAGCGTAGCTAAGAATTTCATCTTGTTTGAGCGAATGTAACGGATTTTATTCCTTTCCGTTTACAATTGTAATTATACAGTGTTCCAAACAAAAAGTCAATAGATTTTTGTAAAAAGTTACATAATTTTTTAATCTATGATAAATTGCAATAAAAAGTGCAACGTTTACT
>NZ_KV810565.1:0-7962 GCF_001812815.1 Streptococcus sp. HMSC073A12
TTCCATAGCTTTAGTATACCACTTTTGAGTTACCTAACAAGTCTATTCTAAATTACTGACAAGTATTGAAGAATTAAGAGCTGAAAATGTAAAAAGGGCGTCGCATGAAGAGGAGCAGGCTGATTTTTTGCGAATAACTGCTCACGAGTTAAAAACGCCCATTGCTAGTATGTTAGGTCTTGTAGAGGGCATGATTTATAACGTCGGAGAGTTTAAAGATCACGAGACTTATTTGAAGAAATGTCGAGACATTTTGCAAGAGCAATCACAGTTAGTTTGTTCCATCTTGGAAGCCACAAATTTGGATCTCAGTTTGAAAGTTAAGCAAGAGCGAGTTGATTTGAAAGAACTGATAGAGCAGTATTTGACGCCCTATGAGGCACTTACAAAAGTCCATTCTTACCAATTCATCGTAAATCTTGAGCCAGTATGGGTCAGCCTTAATTCAACTTATTTTGTAAAAGCAATAAAGAATCTTTTGGATAATGCCTTTCGTTATACAAAGGAAGGAGGGGCTATCCGAGTAAGTTTAACGGAGCATTATCTACGAATTGAAAATCAAGCAGAGCATTTACCTGACAAGGAAGAACTAGACAAATTATTTCTTCCGTTCTATCGTCCAGATTTTAGCAGAGCTAAAGAAGATGGGGGGACAGGGGTAGGACTTTACTTGGTCAAACAAATTCTGGAAAAACAAGGTTTTTGTTACCGATTGGAGCAAGAAAAAGAATTTCTTCAATTTACAATTTGGTTTGTAGATCCCTTGGACTAATACTCAATGAAAATCAAACCATATCATGACAAATAGAAATGGACTGGCTCTGCCAATCCATTTTTGTTTTCTAGAATGGTAATTTACCTGCAAATGCTCCCATTGTTTTTTTATAGTAGATTGAATCTAGAACAGTACGCCGTGGTTGCTAAAATATTTCTATACATTAATTTGACTTTCCTAATCAATTTGTTCACATCTTATTTCAATCTACTATAGTTGCTTCGTCAATTTGGCTGAGTGCATCATTGATGGCTTGTGCAGTCATATCTTGTAGGGTTTCGACATCCTCAGGATCAACGACAGCTTCTTTATAATCAATGGAAACCAGTTTTTTATCACCTGTGAAAGTTACGGTAACGAGCTCTTGAGCTGATTTACCAGTGAAATTTGTTTCTGCCAACTCAGCTTGTTTCTTTTCTAGCTGTTTTTGCATTTTTTGTGCTTGCTTCATCATTTGCTGCATATTCATCATAAGATTTTTAAGATTCCTTTCGTATCAAGGGTTTAGACTCTCTGGTTAAATTTTCGTTGCCTTATTTTGCCTTTTGGGTATTTCTTAAAGCTTCATTTATTATAGCATTTTTTAAAGCAACTGCCTATTTAACTGTGTGAGAACAGCGAGCGTTTGGTGCTGATTTTACAAAAACTTTACAAAAGTATGGTAATAGATTTGATGTTTGCTCTCTATAATGGTCATTGTAAAGATTTTAAAGGAGAACATCATGAAAAAATGTAAATTGTTTTCAGTACTGGCTTTAGCTGGTTTGACGGCTCTAGTGGGACTTTCAGCTTGTGGTAAATCAAACGGGGGCTCTTCGTCTGCTTCTTCATCTGCATCTGGTAATATCAGCGTTGTTTCCCGTGAAGATGGTTCAGGGACGCGCGGCGCCTTTGTTGAACTTTTCGGAGTCCAAGAAGAGCAAAATGGTGAAAAGGTTGATTTGACAACGGACAAAGCCATTGTTACTAACTCGACCTCTGTTATGCTAACGACAGTAGCTGGAGATAAGTCAGCCATCGGCTATGCTTCGCTAGGTTCTTTGGATGATACCGTCAAGGTTTTGAAAATTGATGGTACTGAAGCAAGTGTTGCCAATATTAAATCCGGAAGCTACAAGATTTCTCGACCATTTAACATTGTTACCAAAGATAAGATAAGTGAAGCTGCTCAAGATTTCATCAACTTTATTTTAAGCTCTGGTGGTCAAGCTGTCGTAGAAGAAAATGGTTACATTCCACTTGACGATACCAAAGCTTATAAATCTTCAGTTGATTCTGGCAAGATTGTCGTTTCAGGATCAAGCTCTGTCACACCAGTTATGGAAAAATTAAAAGAAGCTTATAGCAAAGTCAATTCTAAGGTTGAAGTAGAAATTCAACAAAGCGACTCTTCAACTGGTATCACAAATGCTATTGAGGGAACAGCTGATATTGGAATGGCGTCACGTGATTTGAAAGATGAAGAAACCTCTAAAGGAGTCAGCTCAACAGTTATTGCGATGGATGGTATTGCTGTTATTGTTAATAAAGATAACAAAGTTGATGGCTTAACAAGCGAACAAGTCAAGACTATTTTTACAGGTAAGACAACAAGCTGGGACGGTCTTTCAGACTAAGGGGTCATGAATGAATCATACAAAAGAAAAAATGATGCAAGCGGTATTTTTCCTTACCGCCTGCATTTCTGTTCTATCCGTACTACTAATCTGCCTCTTTTTGTTTTCGAGTGGGATTCCTGCTATTCACAAAATTGGCTTAGGTAACTTTCTTTTCGGGACGGTATGGAGACCGGCTAATAATCTTTTTGGTATTTTTCCAATGATTGTAGGCTCACTTTATGTGACAGCAGGGGCTCTTATTGTTGGAGTACCCGTTGGAGTTTTGACAGCAGTTTTTATGTCTTCTTTTTGTCCTGAAGTCATCTACAGACCACTCAAGGCGGCTATTAACCTCATGGCAGGAATTCCATCGGTTGTTTATGGTTTCTTTGGTTTGGTTGTTTTAGTTCCCTTTGTTCGTGATAACATCGGTGGCTTTGGCATGGGGGTTCTTACCGCCTCGATTTTGCTTGGTTTGATGATTTTACCAACTATTATCAGTGTTTCTGAGGCTGCTATTCGTGCTGTTCCCAGGTCGTATTATGAAGGTGGTTTAGCTCTGGGGGCTTCCCATGAGCGTAGCATCTTTTTTGCGGTACTGCCAGCAGCGAAGCGAGGAATTTTGGCGGCTGTCATTTTAGGGGTTGGACGTGCAATCGGAGAAACTATGGCAGTTATCATGGTTGCAGGTAACCAAGCTGTCTTGCCAGATTCCTTGACATCAGGAGTCAGAACTATGACAACCAATATTGTTATGGAGATGGGTTACTCTAGTGGTCTTCACAGAGAAGCTCTCATAGGGACAGCTGTTGTTCTCTTTATATTTGTCCTAATCATTAATATCAGCTTTTCGTTGTTACATAAAGAGGAGTGAGTATGGAAAATATCAATCACCGCAGTTTCAAGCAAAATTGGCAGTCACGTCGGCGGGATCTGGTGTCACTAATTTTGTACTTTTTAGTTTATGGGGCTGCTTTGGCAACTTTTGTAGGTATTGCTTTCACGGTAGGCTACATTCTGGTTAAAGGCTTGCCCAATTTAAACATGAGTTTGTTTGCTTGGACTTACAATAGTGAGAATGTCTCTCTGTTACCGGCCTTAATCAATACGATTTTTATGACCATATTGGCATTAAGTGTTGCCGTACCTATTGGTATAGGGGCTTCTATTTATTTGGCAGAATATGCGCGCCGGGATAACCCTTTTGTTAGTGTTATTCGGATCGCAACCGAAACGCTCTCTGGGATTCCCTCCATCATCTATGGACTGTTTGGTGCCCTTTTCTTTGTTAAGTTCGCTCACATGGGACTTTCCTTGCTGTCAGGAGCTGTTACACTTAGTATCATGATTTTGCCTCTGATTATGCGAACAACAGAGGAAGCTTTGCTTTCGGTACCAGACTCTTATCGTGAAGGGGCTTTTGCACTTGGAGCGGGCAAACTTCGAACAATTTTTAAAATTGTCCTTCCTAGCGCCATGCCGGGAATTTTCTCAGGAATTATTTTAGCGATCGGGCGAATTGTGGGAGAATCGGCTGCCTTGATTTTTACGGCAGGTACGGTTGCTGAAGTGGCTAAGAGTGTTTTCAGTTCGTCACGGACTTTGGCTGTGCATATGTATGCCATCTCAGGAGAGGGACTTTATGTCAATCAAACCTATGCTACAGCAGTTGTTCTCTTAGTATTAGTTATTATCATTAATCTAGTGTCGGGTTTGATTGCTAGACGATTAGGAAGTAAAACAAGCGATGAATAAAATAGAAATTAAAAATTTGGATCTCTACTATGGAGACTTTAAGGCTTTAAAAAACATTAATTTGGAAATTGCCAGCAATGAAATTACAGCTTTCATTGGTCCATCAGGGTGTGGAAAATCGACCTTACTGAAAAGTCTTAACCGAATGAACGATTTGGTGAAAAATTGCCGCATTACTGGAGAGGTCACATTAGATAAAGAAGATGTGTATCGCGATTTGGACATCAATGTCCTTCGTAAAAAAGTAGGTATGGTTTTTCAAAAACCAAACCCATTTCCGATGAGTATCTATGACAACATTGCCTTCGGGCCTCGAACTCATGGCATTCACAATAAAGTTCAATTGGATGAAATTGTGGAGCGTTCCTTAAAACAAGCCGCTATCTGGGATGAAGTCAAAGATCGCCTCAATAAATCTGCTCTTGGAATGTCTGGTGGTCAACAGCAACGGCTTTGCATTGCTAGAGCTTTGGCCATTGAACCTGACGTCCTCCTCATGGATGAACCAACAAGTGCCTTAGATCCGATTTCAACAGCAAAAATTGAAGATTTGGTTATTGAACTCAAGAAGAAATATACTATCGTCATGGTGACCCACAACATGCAACAAGCTGTGCGAATTTCTGATAAGACAGCATTCTTCCTATTGGGAGAAATTGTTGAGTACAACAAAACAAGCCAACTATTTTCAATGCCACAAGACGAACGCACAGAAAATTATATAACAGGGAGATTCGGATGATACGCTCAACCTTTGAAAATCAACTGCATGCACTCAATACCAATTTAATTTTGATGGGGTCTTTATGTGAAGATATCATTTCAAAATCCTTAATGCCCATCAGTGAAAATGATCAGCATCTGGTCAATGATGTCAGTAAAACCTATCAAAAAATTGAGCAGATGGAAAGAGATATTGAATCACAATGTCTTAAACTATTGCTTCGTCAACAGCCAGTAGCCAAGGATTTGCGACGTATTTCAGCTGCCTTGAAAATGGTTTATGATATGAAGCGTATTGGTGCACAATCTGCTGAAATTGCTGATATTATTGGTGATGGTCATGTTCATGAAGGAGCTGAGTTTCGCCATCTCAAGCAAATGGTTAAACACGTTGTCAATATGGTAACAGACAGTGTGGATGCCTTTGTCCATGATGATGAGGCTTTAGCTTTAAAAGTTATCCAAAAAGATGTCACAGTGGACAAAGAATTTGATACAATAAAGGCAAGTTTAATTGCCCATATTGCTGAACTTGGAAATGATGGTGAATATACTATTGATGTTTTGATGATTGCCAAATATTTGGAAAGAATTGGTGACCATACCGTCAATGTCGCTAAGTGGGTAATTTTTTCAATCACTGGTGAACTGAATGGAGAAGAAACATGATTTACTGCGTTGAAGACGATGATGATATCCGAGAACTGATGCTTTATACTTTACGAACAGCAGGGTTTGAGGCTCAGGGTTTCCCTGACTCCCTTCTATTTTGGAAAGCCATGGAAGAAGAGCAACCAAAACTTATACTGTTAGATATCATGCTGCCTATAGATGATGGATTGACCATTTTGAAATCCCTACGCGAAAATGGCATGACAAAAGATATTCCAGTAATCATGACAACTGCCAAAGGAACAGAATTCGATAAAGTCAAAGGATTAGATTTGGGCGCAGATGACTACTTGGTTAAACCTTTTGGTATGATGGAAATGATTTCTCGCATTAAAGCAGTCCTCAGACGTACATCCAATCAGGAACAGGAAACTCATTTGACAATAAAAAATCTCGCTCTGGATTCAAAAAATTACACGGTTAGAAAAAATGGGCAAAAAATCGAATTAACTCTGAAAGAATTTGAACTGCTATCTTTATTGATGTTAAATCCTGACCGTGTTTTTACACGGCAGGAACTTTTGGATAAAGTTTGGGGAGAACACTTTATCGGAGAAACACGAACAGTTGATGTCCATATTGGGACCCTTCGCATGAAACTTGGAGATGCTAGTCATCTGATTAAGACAGTTCGTGGCGTTGGTTATCGTTTGGAGGTAACAGATGATTAAGAAAATCTTTCGTTCAACTTTTTTTGCCACGCTAGGCGTTCTTCTGGTGACCCTATTTATGGTTGTTGGCTTGCTTTATGGTTATTTTACTCAAGTACAAAAGGAGCAGTTGCAGACGGAGACAGCCTTAGCTGCTCAAGGGGTTTCTCTAGAAGGCCAAGATTATTTTAATGAGCTCAAAATGTCAAATGTCAGAATCACTTGGGTTGACAATCAAGGAAAGGTTCTCTATGATAATGAGTCCGATGCACAGACCATGGACAATCATGCTAATCGAGAAGAAATCAAAGAAGCTTTGAAAGATGGTTACGGTGAGAGTGTTCGCTACTCGAAAATTTTAACCACTCAGTCTCTTTATTCTGCTCAGCGCTTGGATAATGGAACTGTTATTCGTTTATCTGTGACTAGACATAGTATTTTAGTGCTTTTGTTTCGGATGGTCCAGCCTTTAGCTCTTATTCTTGTATTGGCCTTCTTCCTCTCTCTATGGCTTTCACGTTCTATTGCTAAGAGTGTCGTGGAACCATTGAATCGGCTGGATCTTGATCATCCACTTGAAAATGATGCCTATGAAGAAATTTCCCCCCTTCTAAGACGGATTGCCAGACATCAAAAGGAAGTCACTGAGCGAGAAGTTGTGATAGAGCAACGTCAATCAGAATTTGACACCATTATTTCTAAAATTAAAGAAGGCATGATTTTGTTAGACAATAACTGTCGCATCATCAGTATCAACCAAGCAGCACAGGATATTTTACAGACTGATCGAACGTGTTTGGGAAAAGATATGTTACAAATTATCCGTAACCTATCACTAAATAATTGGCTTGAAAAAGGTCTTCAAGGTCGCAAGCAAGAAGGGATTTTGCAATTAGATGACTCGCATTACAAAGTTATGGTGCGTCCTATTCAGTCTGAGGATAAGGTGACTGGTTTAGCGCTTCTTTTCTTTGATGTCACAGAGCAACTTCAGGCAGAGCAGCTGCGCCGTGAATTTACAGCAAACGTTTCTCATGAACTGAAAACACCTTTGCATCTGATTTCTGGGTATTCTGAAATGTTGGCTAGTGATGTTGTTGCGCAAAAAGATGTTCCACAATTCGCTGAGAAAATCCACAGTGAGTCTCAACGTATGATTCAGTTGGTAGAAGATATTATTAAACTGTCACATCTTGATGAGTCAGAAGAGTTAGCTATGGAACCCATTAATCTCTATCAGATATCAGAGGAAGTCTTAGAGAGTCTATCTGCTAAGGCAAATGAACGTCATATCAACTTGCATTTATTAGGGAAACCAGCTTATATTACCGGTAATCATGCCCTTATTCATTCCTTGATTTATAATCTTTGTGATAATGCTATTATCTATAACCGTGATAAGGGAGATGTGACTGTCGGTATCACCTCGAATGAGGACAAGATTGTTCTGACGGTACAAGATACAGGAGTTGGGATTGCCAAAGATGAGCAGGAACGTATTTTTGAGCGTTTCTATCGGGTTGATAAGAGTCGCTCGAAGAAGTTGGGTGGCACTGGCCTGGGGCTATCCATTGTCAAGCATGCGGTCAATCAACATTATGCCGATATTAAGATGGAAAGTCAGCTAGGATTAGGAACTAAAATGACCGTGACCTTTCATAAATAACCCTCTTTGAAAATTAAACGCAGACGCTTGTGACTTGATTTGAGGAGTGAAAACCTCCAACGGAAGTTTTTAGCCTGTCATTCCAAAATTAGACTTGTTCGGTAACTACATCATCTCGTGGTT
>NZ_KV810566.1:0-3911 GCF_001812815.1 Streptococcus sp. HMSC073A12
CCATGATTCGAGAATTAAGAGCCTACTTAAAAGATTATAGTGATTAAACTAAGTCAGAACTTTTCCCTTTTTAAAGGTCATTTTCATTTTGCTACCTCTAAAAAATTTAATTCCCTTTTTTTCATTTTCCTCTTGACATGGAACGCGTTCCAGATTGTACAATGAAGTCAAGCTAGCGAAGAAATAAGATTTGAACTCGGAGTGGAGCGCAAATCCATAAAGAAAAGGAGAGAAAAATCATGCAAACAAGAACGATTAAACGTATTTTTACTAATATGGATGGGGCGCTTTTAAATTCAAAGGGGCAAGTTTCCGAAAGGAATGCCAGACGCATTCGCAGAGCAGATATTCCGATTACGCTGGTCTCTGCGCGTGCGCCAATGGAGATGCGTGAGGCTATTGAATTGTTGGGTTTGCAAGGTCCGCAAGTGGGCTTTAATGGTGGTTTGATTTATGAGGTTGTCAATCATCAAATTCGTCCGCTGCACATCAAGATTATTTTCAAGCAGACCGCGGCAACGATTTTACAGGCGGTGCGGTAGCATTTTCAGCAGGTCAAGTCTCAGTTATTATGACTTGAATCATTGGTATTGTGATACAGTAGATGAAAGAATTTGTTACGAATACGACTTGACTCATCAGGCACCAACTCAGGTTCATGATGAAGTTCAGCTTGTGACAATCTGTTTAAAATCATGATGATTAGTTTTGAAGAGGAAGAAATGCAAGATTTGCAGACTTATCTGAATAGTCTAGAACTAACTAGTGTTACAATTCTGCGTTCTGGTCGGTTTTATTTAGAAATCATTAGAAAAGAAGCTCGAAAATCATCAGGGATTGATTACATTAGTCGGAAAGAAAATCTAAAAAAAGAAGAAACGGCTGCCTTTGGTGACGGTCACAATGACATTCCGATGCTAGAAATGGTTGGTTTTCCGATTGTCATGGCCAATGCCTTTAAGGATGTTAAGGCACATGCTTTTAAAATTACCAAGAGTAACGATGAGGACGGAGTTGGTTACGGAATTCACAGGTATCTCATCGGTTAAGTGTTGAAAATCAGAAAGGAACTCAAGGACCAATATTCGAGAAATAGCGGAGTTGAGTGGCTATTCGGTGTCTAGTGTATCGTGCGTGCTCAACAATCCCCCATATGTGTCAGACGAGGCACGGGAGAAAATCCTGCAAATTGTCAGAGAACTGGACTATACTCCAAATCTAGTCGCAAAAGAACTGAGTTTGGGCAATACTTATAAAGTGGGTGTAGTCATTCCTCATGTGCGTCACACTTATTTTACCAAGCTCATCAACGGTATGTTGGATCAAGCGCAGAGAAGTGACTATAATTTGCTGCTTTTGCCGTCTCAGTATGACAAAGAACTAGAGCTTCAGTACCTGGAACAATTGCGAGGTCAGGCTTTTGATCATTTGATTTTCACCTCATGAAGCATAGATTTGGAAACCATTACTTCCTATGCTAAGTACGGAAATATTGTCTGCTTAGAAAAGGTAAACCAGTAGTGTCTATATGGATCGCAAACCAGCTTGTAGAGAAGCTTTTCGCTGGTTGAAAGAACTGGGTTATCAACATTTAGCCCTTATTTTCACTCGTAAAGACAAGCGCAGTTCTACCTATCGGATTATGATGAGGTCTATGGATTGGAGCATACTCCGATGATTCTCGAAGGTGTTGCTATAGAAGAGAATGCTTATCAGAAAGCTTCCGAACTTTGGCAACACCCAGAGATTGACTGTATTTTTTTAAGTGGAGATGACATGGCAGCAGGCTTTATGCAGGCTTATGAAGAAGCTGGAAAACAGCTCCCCTTCATCATGGGGCAAGAAAACATGCTGGCTGGACGGCTCTTGGGTCTCTCTACCATAGATAACAAATCCTATCAGCTGGGTCAGGAAAGTTTCAAGCAGATTTTATCTGAAGAGAAAAAAACCATTGTGCTCAAATCAGAGTTTATCTAGCGATAAGAGACTTGTTGTTTTTCAAATTAGCTTACTTATTTAATAAAAAAGAATCACCTTTCAAATCAAGGTGATTTTTTACTGAAATTTTTCTAAACAGAAAATATTGACAAGAAAAAGTAGACATTGTATACTTTTTGAGGGAAAAAATGAAACGAAATACGGCAGAGTTAAAAGAAAGACTGATCCAGACGGGGATTAAAGAGATTGAAGACCATGGTATCGACCAGCTATCACTGAGGACTGTCGCTAAATCCTGCGGTGTTACTCACGGCACTCCTTACCGGCATTTTGAAAGTAAAGAAAACTATTTAAAAGTCGTTTTAAAACGACTTTCTGCTTTTCTCAACCAAGAGATCCAAAAAAAGATCGATTGGAAGGCTTCTGCACAAAATCAACTGGCCCAAATGGGATTTAACTTCATCATCTTTGCGAAGGATTACCCCTATTTCTTTGAAGCCCTCTTTATTAAATTTCCTTTTAAGTATATGAAAGTCACTCAGGATACTATTTCGCTGGATTCTGATTTGCCAGGATTCGCTGCATTTAAACGGATTGTTTTAGAGCTTCGTAAGGAGGAAGGCTTTACCAACAGCGAAGCTGAAACACTGTTTCACTTTTGGAGTTTTATTTCAGGTCTTGCTGTTTTGGCGAACAGTCCCATTGGACGTGACTTTGACAACAAAGCCATCCAGACTAACATTGAGCATATCCTTGATGTCTATATAAAAGGAGAACGGTCATGAAAATCTTAATTGCTTTTACTCATCCAAACCCTCAAGGTTTTAATGGTGCTATTCTCAAGCAAATCCAAACCAATCTTTCTGAAGCGCATTCTGTCAAAACCTTAGATTTATATGCTGAACAGTTTGATCCAATCTTATGATTTGATGAAAATCAAAAACGCCGCGATTTGGCTAAGGTTCCTGAAATGGAGAAATACCGTGATCTTGTCACTTGGGCAGATCACCTAATCTTTATTTTCCCGATTTGGTGGAGCGGTATGCCGGCTATTCTCAAAGGATTTATTGACCGAGTATTTGTAGCTGGTTTCGCTTATTCTTATAAAAAAGTCGGTTTTGAAGGGCACTTACAAGGAAAATCTGCTTGGATTATCACCACCCATAATACGCCGTCCTTTGTGCTGCCTTTTATTCAGGATTACGGTAAAGTTCTGAAAAATCAAATTTTAAAAATCTGCGCTGTCGCACCGGTTAAGTTAACACAATTAACAAATGTTGAAAAAATTTCTGATGAACAGCGCCAGCAATTCTTAGAAACCATCACTCAAACAGCCCGTCGTATTTAAAATAAGGATGATTGTAAAGCAGAAATAGTACGATACAGCTGAAAACTAGCTTAATAATCTATTTCTTATGAAACATTTCTTGAAAACCTGCGTAAAACTGCTATAATGGAAGTGGAAAAATTAAGGAGGTGTCACGATGGAATATAAGGAAGTGGAATGCAGGCTAGTGGATCATGGAATCAGAGAGTATAAAAAATTTAAAGGAATCAAGATTTATAGTAACAGCCGTTTTTCTGAAGATAGGAAAAAAATAATCTATAAAACGATTTATCTGACACCCAAGAAGAACCTTGTCTACTATCAAAGAGAAGATCTCAACTATGATTCAGAGTGGTGGCTCAGAAAGCATAAGGATCTACCATTCTACCATCAGCAAGAGGCAGATACGGTTTTCAAAATTTGCCAAGCTTTTGCTGAGTTAAGCTCTTACCTAGACAAATCTACTATCAACAAGTTGGAGCAAAAGTTAGCGGCAGGTGCTTTTATTGAAACCTTGAATATTTAACTTGACAGACAGCCAGTCTCTACGGACTGGTTTTTTTGTATGAAGTCAGTTGCATTGTTTCATAGGACATTTGTCTATTTTTGTTATTGATAAATTGTAAAATATAGTGCAACAAAAAAA
>NZ_KV810567.1:0-36171 GCF_001812815.1 Streptococcus sp. HMSC073A12
AGTCGTCCAAAATCAGGATTTCTTCTCCTGAATAGTTGTCAAAAGGATTCTTAGAACTTGCAGAATATGTTCCACCTCGTAAACCTGCATTTTCAAGCGCCCCCTGTACTTCTAAGGCAATATCTCGAGCAAGTGTAGACTTCCCTATTCCGGGTTTCCCTTGAATATATAAGACTGTCAAATCATACTCCCCATTTTGCAAGGCTTCTAGTCTTAGCACGCTTTCACGCTCGCCAAAAATATCAAATCCTTCAAGGAATTTCTGACGATTGTTTGCCATAAGATAATACAAATTATCGTCTTTCATAATATCAAAATAAGTCAGTTCCCCCTTATATACTTTAGACAATACCAAATCTAGACTTTCATCTGATTTCTCACGCTTTTTCGTAGCTGCATACTTTTCAAAATCTTCTCTATTTTGATTGATAAAGGCTTCATAATCAAGCGTATCAAATGTTTCTACATCACTAGCAGGATACTGATATTTATCTTTATCTTTGGCATGAATAAGGTAAGCTAAAGCATTGATACGTGTATACGCTCGACCGCCTTTTGATTTTGGAGTTTCAATCCGTTCACGTTCCAAACCTAAAGCCATTGCAACTTTTGATAAATCTATCAATTTTGGAAAATCAATATAAGCATGTATGTGAGGTTCGACTAATTTCGTTCCATAGGAGACATCTTTATCGTGTACTACTATAGCAAATTCTACAAATTCATCTTCTTCCACTAACGTTCTCACTCGGTCAAAGATAGTTCTAAAAATTTGTGTCTTATTATTTTCCCAATCATCAAGTAATTGCTTGTCTTGAATAGACCAATCCCAGAATTTTGGCTTTAATTGTTGCTCGAATAAAAATCGTCTGTTTCTAATTCTTTTTGTCATTTCTTCTCCTCTCCACATTATAATTGCTGTATATATATTCTATGTTTATGCATATATATTCTTTCTTTTTGGATATATACTCCCTTTTCTCGAGAATATATCCAAGTATATATCCAAGTATAAATCCATAATTTTTTCACTCTTTTCTTTCCTAACGCGTACGCTGGACCGTTCCGATGTCCCACGGAGAAAGGCTTTCAAATCAAGGATTTTCCTTGTTTTGCACCATTCTATCGTCAAGTCCTAGAATGGCGCCCGCGCATAGGTTTTGGATATATGGATATATACTATGCCAAAAAAACTCTTGAGCAAAAAAATCATGAATATTCTTCCACTTAAAATACGGAAAAATTCGGGTTGAGCGGTGTAGACGGGTTACACGGTCGGGGGCTACGCCTTTCCCGACCTAACCCTACACCTAACCCTGCTTTTTCCGTATTTTAAGTTGTCACAGCAATTTCAAGCCACTAGCAACTAATTTCAAGCCCTTGTAACCCGGATTGCGACCGTCAACCCATTGAGCCATGACACGAGTATCTAGTAACTCTACAAAAGTGAATTGAGCTGCTGCCATAGCTCCCTCAATCTCATCAAAGCTACCTAATACTTCAATCGTGATTGTCTTGATGTCTTCCATATCAATCAAACCTTGTTCTACTGCGCCTGCTGTACGTTCATCAATACCATTAAGCATATAGCTTTCAACTACATCAGTTGCCTTACCGTCTTTATATTTATTACGTGGGCGAACTTGTGTAAAGTCAACTTTTACCTTTTTAGGAATATAGAATTGAGAACTATCAAGAGCCATTTCTTTAAGTGAGAGTTCGCTTGTTAATTTCATTTTGTTACTTGCCATTAGTTTTTACCTTTATCTTTCTTAAAAATTGTTATATAATTTAGATAGTTATTTTTGGTAAGTCTTTGAAAAGTTCTGCTTCTCAAAGACTTTTTTATACAATCATAGCTATGTCCTCCTTGAAAAAATTCCACAAAATATGATATACTATATACGTCACTTTGTGATATATTTTATATTATCTCATTTTGAAGTGTTTGTCAACTGTAAAACACGTCTTTATGAGATTTGTTTTGAAAGGATTGATTTAATGAGTACATCAAGCATATTTCCTCAACGGCTTAAGGAACTTCGATTAAAAAAAGGGTTCACACAATCAGAACTAGGTGAAAAAGTTGGAGTCAAACAGAACACTTTTACAAATTGGGAAAACGGAAAACGTGAACCAAATTTTGAAAAACTATTATTATTAGCCAAATATCTTGAAACAACAACAGATAACTTATTAGGTCGAAGTATTTTAAGCATTGACACCGTACCTCTTCCAATCACTAGTTTTGACTTCTCTCAAATAGAAAATATACCATTAGAGCAATATCCAAATTTAAAACAAGCTATTGTTCTAGAATATATGCGACACGGCACAAGAAGTACACAATTATTACAAGAAATAACTGAGAAATATCATTTAAACAAACAGCAAATAAAATTACTAAAAGAAATCATAGAAGATACAAAAAGTGCCTTTATTGATGAATTCTAGTTTCGGCAACAATTCGGAAACAACAGAAACAGAATAACCCTATTTTTAGTAACTTAAAACTTATCAAAACTTAATAAAATATAGCGTTTTTGTTAAAGCAATAGATGTATATTACAGAGGTTAAGTAAGGGTTTCAGTACACGTCAATAGACGTCAAAATATTGATTTTAAGCGATTTTTGATTTTTTGAAACTCATTATATCGCACTACAAATCAATAAAAACTCTACCTTTTACTCTACCTTTTTTAGATAAATATATCATCTGGATATTGAAGTTAAGCCCTGCTATCATTTCGATGGCAGGGCTTTTTAATATTTGGTACACTAACTTCTTATCTATATTTTGGTGGATTTTAAGTTGACATCTACAAAGTTTAATGTTAGAATACATTCAAAAATATATTTGAATGAGGTGTTTTATGATTCAAAATATTGTTACTTCAATAATCCTGTATTCTGGGACAGCCGTAGACTTACTTATTATCCTAATGTTATTTTTTGCCAAAAGAAAAAGCAGAAAGGACATCATTAACATCTATTTAGGGCAATTTCTAGGCTCTGTTAGTCTAATATTCCTAAGTTTGCTTTTTGCATTTGTCTTAAATTATATTCCTAGTAAAGAGATTTTAGGTTTACTCGGTTTGATTCCAATTTTCCTAGGCCTCAAAGTTTTGCTTTTAGGAGATTCTGATGGAGAAGCTATTGCAAAAGATGGTTTGCGAAAAGACAATAAAAACCTGATTTTTCTAGTCGCTATGATTACTTTTGCAAGTTGTGGCGCTGACAATATTGGTGTCTTTGTCCCATATTTTACCACCTTAAATTTAGCGAATTTGATAGTGACTTTACTTACTTTTCTAGTCATGATTTATCTCTTGGTTTTTTCTGCCCAAAAATTAGCACAAGTCCCTTCTGTTGGAGAAACTTTGGAAAAATATAGCAGATGGTTTATTGCCGTTGTCTATTTAGGATTGGGGATGTATATCCTGATTGAAAACAACAGCTTTGACATGCTATGGGCTGTGTTAGGCTAGGAGAAAAAATTATGAATAAAGATAGTATCTGTCAAGTGGATGTTATAAATCAACAAAATGTTACAACCGCAACGAACTACCTTGAAAAGGAAAAAGTCCAAAAATCACTTCGCATTTTATCAAAATTTACCGATAATAAACAGATAAATATCATCTTTTATCTCCTTGCCGTCGAAGAACTCTGTGTCTGCGATATAGCCTGTTTATTAAATCTCAGTATGGCATCTGCCTCCCACCATCTTCGTAAACTAGCCAATCAAAACATCTTGGACACTAGAAGAGAGGGGAAAATTATATATTATTTTATAAAAGATGAGGAAATCAGAGATTTTTTTAATCAACTAGGATAACAACTATTTTTACTACTTTCTACTTTTCCATGATTATAGGGGGATTATATATGAAATTTTTTGAAGAAAATTATTCACAAGAAATACCTACTCGTATCAAAAATTTAAGAAAAAATACAATATTACACAAAGCGAACTAGGCAATGCAGGTCAAGTTAGTCAAGTTGAAAGTGGTAAGCGACCAATTACGAGTTCGATGTTAGTTTATTTAAATGCTCTAACCGCTTCGAGCTATACGTATATCGTTTTTGGAGAGTTAGATGAGTTTATTGAGAATCTGTTTCATTATTTTTTCAGTTCTATTTTATATAGAGATTTAGAGGCTGTAGATGAAAAACTATATTCTTTCATGAGTGATGATTTAATTTCAATCCAATCAAGTTGTCTAAGTATTGCCAAGACATTTGCAAATTTCAATATTCAAAGAAAAAGATTTATGATTTCTACTGAAACTGAAATGGATACTTTTCACAAGAAAGATGACATTAACGTATGGTCGGTGGAAAAAGTTATAACCCCGCTAGAAGTTTTAGAACCCGTACCATCAATGAATTGACTGTCATTGATTTTGAAGAAATATTTGATATTCTTTAGTTGATGTTAGGGGATAATTTAATTAAATCATTTGAAGTTAATGTCTGTGGTATCCTATTTGAATTAGGCGAAAATGACATACCCTCAACATTTAGGCAAGAAAACATTGACCCTCTCATCAATAAATGGTGGTATGATAATGTTTCGACAGAAATTATCCCTAATCTAATAAAAAAACTCAAAGAAAATCCCTTATTTAATATCGGATTTATGGTAAATGATATATTAGAAAGAATGTATAAAGAGAATAGTCCAAAATCTTACCTTACATCCGTCCCGTTAGTTATTTCTCAAAAAGGAAGAACAACCTCTTCGTTTAGTATGACTGGTGGTCAACAAATAGATGGAGTGAAATTCAAACAGATATCTGAGGACTATATGAAATTACTCAGTCAAGGTAAGGATATCACAGAGTTATATCAAAAATATTCTAAAGAAGAGTTGGCAAATCTAGGCATTAATATTTATCAATCCAATGATATAGAAAGGACTGAGGAAAGAACTTTTGATGAAATTATCAGTTGGGTTCCAACCCTTATGCAACAAGACCAATTCAAGAAAGGCACACTATTCAATTAGAGCCAACAAGATTTTCACTAGAGGATAAGAAAAGAATTGAAGAAGCTGCAGCTCAAGGACTAAGCGAAATCGACCTTATTGATTTAGTTCTCTTTTTATCTATCGAATCAATCATCGAGCTATTTTTGACTTATTTACTCATTTACAAAAGAATTCTTACTTTAAGCATGATGAATATATAGAAAAAATTAAGCAAGAAGAATTCAATTTGTTAAAGGAGCGAAATCAATTTAATGAGTTACAAAAGGATAGGATTATGGAAATTATGCTTTTCATCGTTAGTTTGGTCTCTGTTCTTCAAGTTGTAGATATTTTTACTAATAATATAAAAATATTATCGATAAGTGCTTTGATTACTATCTCTTTGTCTATTGGAATACTCATTTATAGAAATCGCAAATGATATTTAAAGCCTATGAAATCAATCTTTCAAAGGTTTTTTCTTATATCTCAAACTAAATATCAAATATTTATAATCATCAAGAAATCATTTCAGCCAAATCTATCATAGCTTGTTCAATCTTATGTTTCCCTTTTTGCATGACATAAAGGTAGATTTTTTCTATCTCTCTACTATCTTCTGAATGTCCCACAAATTCTCGGATAACATTTAGGCTTACATTCTTATCAGCCATGACTGAAACAAAACTATGTCGAAACATGTGGGGAACTATGTGAATAGGTCTACCAAAATCGACTAGGTCGTCAATATCCTTATAGGGTTTTCCACTTTTCTTATTATATTTTGCTGACTGACTAGTCCTACCTCTTAAGAACATTGAAGTTTCTGTATGATACAATGGGCTACCTTACTGATTCTTACATTTAATATACGTGATACTAGTTTCCATATTTTAATTTATAAGTAAAATAATCAACCATTTTATGAAAGTAGAATTTTCAACAATCATTAAAAAGAAAACATAGAAATAAAGAGTTTAAAACATCTGTCTTAAACTTTTTGCCCCTCACTGTTGCTCACCAATACAGCATTCTTCGTGCTCATCTAAACTTTCGTCTGTCTGAATGGTTACTTTTGTAATTCCATACATTTTGAGATGTTGGCGAATGAGCTGCTGAGTTTCTGCTTGTTGTTCGGGATGTTTCATGCAAATATGAATCATCGCAAATTTTTCTAGTCCATCGGTTGTCCAAACATTTAGCTGAGTGACTGTTTGGATATTCTCGATTGTTTGAATTTCTACATAAAGGTCATTCAGATTTACATCGCTCGGTACGTGATCAAGAAAGATTTGAACATTTTCCCAAAACTTTGGTAGTGCTTTACTCAAGATAAAGGTTGAAATGATGAGTGAAAGCAATGGGTCAAGGAAATACCAGTTTGTAAAACGAAGAATGAAGGATACAAAGATCACAGCCAACCAGCCTAAAATATCTTCTAAGAAATGCAGACTCAGAATGGATTCATTGTGCGTCCGTCCATGACTAACCACCCTGCTGGCTGCAAAGTTGATTACAATTGCAAAAATTCCCAAGATAAGCATACCGTCGTAATTTACCCGTTCAGGCGCAAACAATTTGGGTACATTTTCAACCAGAATGAGAATAGAACCCACTATTAAAATGGTAGAAGTCAACATAGCTCCCAGCAAACTATACCGTTTATAGCCTAATGTATAGTTTCTATCACCTCGTCTATTGGAAATTTTTTCAAAAAATGCTGATAAACCAATCGCTAGGGCATCACCCGTATCATGCACCGCATCTGCTAACACAGCACTAGAATTAAAAAGAACTCCAAAGATAAATTCAATAACTGCAAAAGAAAAGTTTAATAGAAATGCAATCCAGACATTTTTGCTTGATTTCATTATTGTCTCCTTCTAATCGCACATTGAGATTTGATTTTATTTATTGTATAATGTATTCAAAACAAAACACTTTGTTCAATTATATTATCTACTATTTTAACGGAGGAAACAAGAAACAAATCTAATGCTTCGTTTGATAGTGTACATTTAAGGAGATTTGTTCGGAAATGATGGATAGACGAGTTAAAAAATCACGCACAGCCATTTATCAGGCTTTTCTCACTCTTTTGAATCAAAAAAGCTATGAGTCCCTCACAGTTCAAGAAATCATTGACCTTGCAGATGTCGGTCGGTCGACTTTCTATGCTCATTTTGAGACAAAAGAGGCACTACTTGAAGAAATGTGCCAAGATTTGTTCCAGCATACGTTTGTTGAGCGCTACCAAGCAAGCGAACTTTTTGACGCAACAGCTCATATTTTTTACCATTTCAGGAAAAACCAAGATAAAATAGCCACTTTATTATTGTCAAAAAATATTTATTTTATCAATCGTTTAAAATTAGAGCTAGAACACTATCTCTTTCCTCTCATTCGCGAAAAGCTATTGACACAAAAATCTAATTTACCAGAACCATTTTTAAAAAATTATGTCACGACAACTTTTATCGAAACGGTTACTTGGTGGTTGGGACAACGAAATAAAATCGATGAAGCCACTATTACAGCCTACTATCTTGAGCTAATGCACTAATATAGGGCTATAATTTTGGTTATCGCTATGGTATAATTTTTTTAAGAACCCTTCTAGGAGAATTTATGAAAAAACAACATTCTATCTTTTTATTACCAGGAATTATCATGATGGGTGTCGCTTTGCGGACGCCCTTTACAACGCTTCCAACTGTCTTAACAGACATTGCCAACGGGCTTCATGTTTCAGTTAATTCCCTCGGTCTTTTGACCAGTCTGCCCTTAATCATGTTTGCTCTCTGCTCTTCATTTTCGGCGCGTTTAGCGAGCAAAATTGGGCTCGAACGGCTTTTTACTCTCGTCCTTGCTCTGCTTACCATTGGATCCTTCATTCGGATTTTTAATCTACCACTTCTTTATGTGGGGATGATTCTCATTGGAGTTTCCATTGCAGGCAGTACTTAATGTTTTACTTCCAAGTGTCATCCAAGCCAATCAACCGCATCGGATTGGACTCTTGACAACCATGTATGTAACCTCTATGGGGCTATCAACCGCTATTGCTTCTTCTATTGCAGTGCCGATAACAAAAGCAACTTCATGGCAAGGTCTTGTCCTTTTTTTGACAATGGTTTGTCTTTTAGCATTTTTAGTTTGGTTGCCAAATACTTCCTACAATCACTACTTAGTCAGCAAAGACAAATCAAGTCAAGGCAACACTATTTGGAAAAATAAAAAAGTCTGAGCTATTATTATTTTTGGTGGTCTGCAATCACTACTCTTTTACACTTGCCTAACATGGTTGCCGACGATGGCCATACAAGCTGGCATTTCAAATGCTTCTGCTGGATTTTTAGCTTCTGTTTTTAATCTGATTAGTCTGCCATTTTCAATGACCATTCCTAGCTTGACAACACGGCTGTCTCCTCGTCATCGTATGATAATGTTAGCAATTATCTCTGCTGCGGGTGTCCTTGGTATTAGCATGCTCTTAATCCAAACGAATGATTTCTTTTATTGGCTCATTGCAAATATTTTCATTGGGTCAGCTGCGAGTGCTCTTTTCCCATATCTTATGGTTACTTTTTCAACAAAAACGAGTAGCCCTGAACAAACTGCTCAGCTATCTGGCTTAGCACAAACAGGTGGTTATTTACTAGCTGCTTTTGGACCAGCTCTATTTGGTTATAGTGCCGATTTCTTCCATTCTTGGCTACTTGCTGTATGTGTCTTGCTCATTCTTACAATCATTATGATTATTGCTCTCTTTTATGTAGAAAAATCTGATAAAATTTTATAAAAATCAAAAACAGAATGGAGAGTGAACCTTTTTCAGTTGTTGGGTTCTTTTCTCCACTCTGTTTTTTTAATTATCTATTTTCCATGTCTTAACATCTGGCAATAAACCTACCTTCGAAATTTTAGAAACGTGCCGATTGCCCATAACATAAAAGCCCAGAGGCACAGCTCGCCATTCATCTGTGCAGGTCACGCCAATTCGAGAGCGCGAGCCAATTTGAAGCGGGACAGCATTTTCTACTAATTGCAACCTTGAAGTGGTCAAATCTTGACCATCAAATTCCTTGCTAATCCTTGCAAATTTGGTTAATTTTCCTGGGCCGTTGGCAAGCAATGTCCCGTCTGGTAATTCCAAGGCTCGAATCAAGACGGCTTCTGCGACATTCTCAGCCCTTGTGACTAAATTCAGCATTTGATGCCCGTAGATTTGATAGACATACCAGTGTCCAGCAGATAAGTACATAGACTCGTTTTTTGGTGTTCGTCTGCCACACGCACTATGACAAGCACTATCTTTAGCTCCCAAATAGGCTTCTGTCTCAACAATTCGTCCCAACACTTGTCCGTCTAAGCACAATTGCATACCTAACAAAGACTTAGCCGTTGCGACTGTATCTGTCTGCATGATATGTTTAAATTCTTTTGATAACATAATTTCATTATAACATGAATTCCATACAAAAAAGCAATCGAGAAAGACTGCTTTTTTGTTTAGGAGATTATGATGAAAAAAGTTTTTTAGGATTAGTTATAATATACCTTGTTTTGCTTAAATTTGTCTTAATAGAAAACAGCTAAACCGCTTTCAAAAATTCTTTTTTGTGTTAAAATAATAACAAAGAAGAAAAATGAACATTCTGATTATCACCCCACAATGATATCATGCTTATAAGGAAGAAATTTTATGAACAAACGACCTATCCGCCTTGTCATAAGCGATATTGACGGTACCATTTTAAATGACCAACACCAAGTTGATTATCAGCTAAAAACACAGCTTCCTCTTTTGCAGGAAAAAGGAATCCCTTTTGTGTTGGCATCTGCGCGTTCACCACTTGGCATGGAACCAATCGCACAGCAACTTGGTCTCATTGACAATCCATTGGCCTGCTACAATGGCGCTCTTGTCATCAAAGGAAATTCCCAGAATTATGATGTTTTAATGGAACACGGTTTGGATAAAAAAGAAGTTCAGTATTTGCTAGAGCTCGTCCAAGAGAAGTTTCCAGCTGTAGCTATTAATCTCTATTCAGGAAAGGATTGGTTTGCTGAACAGATTGACAAATGGGTTCAGGAAGAAGCAGATATTACCGGTGAAAATCCTATCCTTCAATCTCTAGTTTCTGTTGTAGAAGGGCGGACTTCTATTCACAAACTTCTTCTGATAGGTGAAGCAATCACCATCCAAAATCTTCACGACTCTCTGCAAAACACAAATTTTCCTAAAACAGCCTTTTATCTTTCCAAAGAGAATTATCTAGAAGTTACAGCTAAACAGGTTTCTAAGGAAAATGCTCTTCAAGAGATTGCTCATTTTTACCAAATTCCTCTCCAGCAAGTCATGGCAATTGGTGATAATTTCAACGACCTCCCCATGCTGAAATTAGCCGGATTAGGAGTGGCTATGGGAAATGCTCCTAAAGCAGTCAAAGAGCAAGCTGCAGCCGTTACCCACACCAATAATAATCATGGTGTCGCTCAAGCAATAGAGCAATATGTTTTAGATTAACAGCTATCTTTCCAAAATACAATAGAAAAGCTGACAGATTCATAAAATTCTCTAGTTCCCCATATAAAAAAACACGGACAAGCAAACTAGCAACCAACTAGTTAATTTGTGTTCGTGTTTTCTTTTTCTTATTTAAAATTCTCAATTGCTCCGTCATAATTTGCCCATTCTTTGCTGAAGAATCGATCATTCATCTGGTAAGTCGGAGCAGGCTTGGGATTGGAAATAAAAGGATTGACAGCCTTATCAAACGCCAACCAGCCAAGCCAGCCCATGTGAATGGTGTCTTGCATAAAGTAGGGCTTCCCACCATCGTTTGAAAAGTCCGCGATATTGGTAAAACCTTGACTTTCCAACTGATAACGAATTTTCTTCACCGCTTGTTGATACTTTTCTTGACTCAAACCAGTATAGGCCATCCATTTTGCATTGACAGGGGGAATAACAAAGATTGGATTCGTTTTTGACTTGGCAAATTGCTTCAAAACAAGTTGTAAATCGTTATACTCGGGAGATTTGGTATAAGAAAACTTTGCTTGCTTTCCTTTAAACTTTTTAATACGTTTCCGCAAGCGATGCTTATAAAATTTATTATCAATTCCTAAATCATTATTAGTCGTGTTTCTTTGAGCATCTTTTGTCGCAAATTCTTCCAAATCCTGATAAGAAAATTTATCTGGCAAACGCTTAATTTGAGGCTGTACCAATTTTTCATAATTCTCATTACGTTCGGCAAAAAGAGAACTGAAAAGGGAATCCTCACGTTTATTTAAACGGCTGATAAGACGGATGTACTGTTTGTCAAAGTTTGACAGTTTCTGATGATTAGCTATTTTTTTTACATTGTCTTTCATAGCCACTGTCGGATACAGTTGTAAGAGACGCTTCGCCGCATATTGAGCATCAATGTCTCCTTCTTGCTGGCGCAAGAAACTAGTCAATTGATCACTATTAAAATATTGTTGAAATGCTGCTGGACTGTAGCCTTTTTTAGTAAACCATTGAGGAGAGACAACATAGACAGCTGGCTTATTTTTTAACTGCGGAAGCATTTGCTGCATGCCAAAATATTGCGTAAGAGATGCGGCTCCTCGTTGTCCTAAAAAATACGGACGATAATTACGCTTATATTTTTCTGACAAAACCGCAGGATGCATGCTGTCAAAGCGCAGCCATTCACTTGAACCAAAGTAAGGAACAAAGCGGTGCTTCTTATCTGTCAAAGCACGTACTTTTTGCGTTCTTCCCTTGAAACTTCCCGCCGTCAAAGAAACAGCCGAGCGCTTTTCAGCTTGGTAATCATGTTGTTGCTTGGTTGGGTAGAAAAATAGTAAAGCCACCACCATCAAAAGGGCGCAGAAAACTGGGCCTAAAATGAGCCACAATCGTTTAAGCATTACGAAGCTCCGTTACGCCTTCAATAATTTTATTAGCAGTATTCCAATCATCACGACCAAATTCTGAGACGGGAACATGAATGTCAAAACGGTTTTCTAATTCAACAATCAATTCAACCGTTCCCATACTGTCCAGAACTCCTGCATCAAACAAATCTTCGTCCATCATGTCTGATACATCTTCCATAAATAAATCATCAATAATTTCTAATACTTCTGCTTTTACGTCCATTAGAGAACTCCTTTTTTATTTTTTAAACCATAAGTCATTCAAAAATCCTGAGAAGATTAAGAATGAAAACATTACAACATTAAAGGTGATAAACATCCCTACTGCTTGTGTCCATTTGTTATCTGGTAATGGTGGCAAATTCTTCTTTTTCCGCTCTTTATTGATGGTCTTTTTCTTCCGCACCCAAGCGTCATTGATAACGAGTCCTAGACCATGAAAAAGTCCATAAGCAATATAATACCAAGTGACTCCGTGCCAAAAGCCCATGACCAACATATTGATGATATAAGCGACACTTGAAGTGGTATTCCGATTTTTAAAAACTTTGTTTCGGATAAGTACTGTGACTAGCCGCATAAATACAAAATCACGAAACCAGAATGACAGGCTCATATGCCAACGATTCCAAAACTCTTTCAAATCATGAGAGATAAATGGTTTGTTAAAGTTAATCGGACTTTTAATTCCCATTAGATTAGAAATAGCGAGGGCAAACATGGAATAACCCGCAAAGTCAAAAAATAAATCCAATCCAAATACATACATCACTCCTAGAGTTGGCAGGTTGAAGATACCACCCATTTGCACTGCATATTGCTTGAGAGGAGGCAAAATCATTGAGCCTAAAATATGTGCAAGAATAAACTTGTATAAGAAACCAAGCATTATGTATTGAACGGATTGCTCCAACATATCTAGCAGTTCATCACGCTCAGGGATATTTTCATAATCTTGATTGAACCGCTTAAAACGATCAATCGGCCCACTTGAAAAAGTTGGCATAAAGAGCATGAAACGTAGAAATTCCCATAAGTTAAAGTCTTTTAGAACACCATCCCGCAGCTCAATCATCATTCCTACTGAACGGAAAGTTAAGTAGGAAATTCCTAAAAAGCCCAAGAGTGATTGATGACCATAAATAGCTGGCGTTACCTTTACAAAGAAAAGCGGTAGGATAGACAAAGCAATGTGCAAATAGAAAATCCATTTGCTATCTCCCGTTTTTCGATAAATTTTATAAGTCCAAACCCAAAGTATTTGCCAAAGAACATAAAACAGTAGAGCATAGATTTGTGTTAATTTAGGTCCAATTAACATAAATATGATGAAAGCAAAGCTGACCAGAGCTTCATAAATGGGAAATCTTTTTTTGAAGAATAAACCAACAAAGATTGGCAAAACGGCTAAAATGATATAAACAAAATACTGCGGATCCCCGTACGGTTCCAAGTGAGGAAGCTGTCTTATGAAATCCATCATCGGTTGTTGACCTCGCTAATCAAACCTTTAATATCAATCTTACCATTTGGTGTCAATGGCAAGGAATCCCGATAAAGGAATTTGGAAGGCATCATATAAGACATCATAATATCTTGCAAATCTTCTTTGATAGCTTTGGTGATGTCAATCTCACGCTCAAATTGTTCCTTAACCCCGTCCTTCAGGATGACATAGGCTAGAAGGTTTTGTACTTTATGATCTTTATTGTAACGCGGTACAGCCACAGCTGAGTCCACATATTGAGACTTGTTCAGGTTTTGGGAAACATCTTCTAATTCAATACGAAAACCGTTGAACTTGATTTGGAAATCCATACGACCGCCATAAAGCAGTAAACCTTCATCTGTCATAGTACCAACATCGCCTGTATGATAGGCTGGTAACCCTTCAAACTCAAAAAATGCTTCGGCTGTTTTCTCTGGGTTGTTCATATAGCCTTTTGATACAGCTGGTCCAGATATAATGATTTCTCCTTGCTCACCATTCGGCAGTTTGTTTCCGTCTTCATCAATCACAAAAGTTGGAGAATCCGCTTTGGTATAGCCAATCGGCAAGCGTTTCATATTTGTCAGCATGTCATCCGTTATAGCAACAGCAGATAGAGCCACAGTTGCTTCTGTCGGACCGTAAGCATTAATAATACGTGCATTTGGAAAACGATCACGCAATTTTTGAGCTGTTTTAACCGTCAATTCTTCTCCGTCAAAGTAGAAATGCGTAATGCCTGGCATTTTTTCAGCATTGAAATCCTCAGACAGCATCGCCATATCTGCAAAAGACGGTGTTGATGTCCAAATAGCGATTGGCAAGTTCAAAATAGTCTCAAACAGCTGCTTGAAATCTTGCGTAATGGCAGACAGAACTGCAAAAAGTGTTCCTCCAAGTGCCAAGGTTGGCGCCCAGTACATAACCGATAAGTCAAAAGAATAAGGTGGCTGCGCCAACATTTGCGGACGAGCTGGAGTCGCAAATTCCTTATCTGTAATCATCCAGTTGGTAAAGCTAAGCAAATTATCGTGCGAGATTTGCACACCCTTTGGCTTTCCAGTCGTTCCCGAAGTGAAAATGATATAGTAATTATCATCACCTTTAACAGGGTGTGTAATTTCGTAAGGATGTTTGGCTGCAAAAGCAGTTTGAACTGCTGCCAAGTCAAGAATTGGTATGTTCACATCTTTCAGCGGAAAGTCATTGATTGCAATGATGAGACTAGGCTGTGCCACTTCCACAATCGCTGTCACGCGCTCCAGAGCTGAATGACTATCAATCGGAATATAAGCATGCCCTGACTTCGTCAAAGCTACAAAGGTTGCCAGCATGTCGTATTCTTGCCCACCAAACACCACCACTGGTGACTTTTCAGGAAGCGCAAGGCTGTCAATCTTTGCAGCGAGCGAATCCGAGTCCACTTTCAAATCATGATAAGTATGAACTTCTCCTAGAACATTGTAAACTGGAAAATCTGGTTGAGACTGAGCAAAATACTCAATCGTTTCAATCATGTCGTTAATTACTGAATTGGTCACAGTCTGCTCCTAAAATTCATTATAGATAAAACCACCTTGGCCTTGGCCAAGATAATTAAAGAAATAAAGCAACGCTAGAAATATCACAAAATAAAGCAGCGTCTGTCCAAGAAATTTAAAAATTATTTTATGTTTTTTCATCATATTCATCACTTTTGTCTTACTTCTAGATAAGACTTAATATATTTTACCATTTTCTAACGCTATTTTTCAATACAAAACATTCTTTAATTGAGGAATTAAGCTAGAATTAAGGTTTATTTACAACAAACCTAGGGAAATCACAGATGTGCTGTCTCAAAAAACTAGAAAAGAAAATAGTTTTAGACTTACCTTTTAAAAATATATAAAAATTTTATATATTTTCTTGAATTTGAAAGTGAAAAGCGCTATACTATGTATAGAAAAATTATATATAAAAATATTATACATAGGAGGTGGCTCATGTATTTTCCAACATCTTCTACCCTAATTGAATTTCTCATTCTAGCGATTTTGGAAAGTGAAGATTCCTATGGCTATGAGATTAGCCAAACGATTAAATTGATTGCCAATATCAAGGAATCAACCTTATATCCTATTTTAAAAAAGTTAGAAAAGAATCGTTACTTAACAACTTACTCGCAAGAATATCAAGGTCGAAAACGGAAGTATTACTCCCTTACTCCAGAGGGACGAAAGCAGTTAAACACCCTTAAAAGGGAGTGGAAGTTATATACAGCGACAGTCAACGGTATCATAGAAGGGAGCATTCGCCATGACAAAAACTGACTATTTAGCCGCACTAGAGAAATACTTGAAAACATTGCCAGAAGCAGATTATAAAGAAGCAATGGATTATTTTACGGAATACTTCGAAGAAGCCGGATCTGAAAATGAAGCACAAGTCATTGAGGAGTTGGGAGATCCCAAAGACGCAGCCGAAGAGATTATTCGCTCACTTTCAGCAAATCAAGCAGAAGAAACGTCAACTCGTCCTCAACACCAGTCATCTGCACACAATCACCAATCATATACCGACAATGCTTATATCTTTGAAGACTATGCAACAATCTCTGAATTGCATATTGATGTCACCACGCAAGATATTCTTATTGAGCCTTCACCTGATGATTTTTTCCACATCAAATACTATAATGGAAAAGGCAACAATCAAATCATTTCTACTGTTCAAAACGAGAAGTGGCACATTACAGAAAAAGGCAACACGCATTATAGTGGTTTGGACTGGATTATTAATGTCATGAAAAACGGTTTTGATAATCATCCCATCTGCATTCAAATCCCGAATGGCAAGATTCTTCAATCATTCTCACTTCAAGCAACTTCTGGTGATGTAGCTGTATCTCATCTTCAAACACAAAAAGGAACGATTGAGCTTTCAAGTGGCGATCTGACTATGCGGCATTGCCATTTGCAACAAACCGATGTTACCCTTATCAGTGGCGATATCCATCTGGCACATGCCAAATTGACGGATTGTAAGCTGTCTCTTGTGTCAGGGGATCTCGACACGCATTCTTTAGAAATTGCTGGTAAGACTTTCATTCAAACAACTAGCGGAGATATTTCACTTCATCTGCTGCACCATGATTTCAGCTATGATCTTGAAACAGTGCACGGAGACATTTCTATCTCTAATCAGCTCCAGCCGAGCCACCAAATCATTTGCAACACAATCCACCACCAAGCAATGGCTTCTACAGATTCTCTTACTATCCAAGCTGTCAGCGGAGACATCAATCTTTATTAGAGGTTTCGCATGAAAGAGATTCATTGGTTATTCTTTGATGTTGGATCAACTTTGGTAAATGAAGAAAAAGCCTACAAAGATCGGATTGAACAGGCTATTGCGGATACTAATATTTCTTATGCAGCATTTTATCAAACTATGAACCACTATTTTAAGGAAAATAAAAAAGGCGATGCGGAAGCTCTGAACGATTATGGTCTGAAGCGTCCGTCTTGGAGGTCTGATTTAAAGGTGCTGTATCCTGACTGCAAGCAAGTGCTGAAAACTCTCCACCAACACTACAAGATTGGGATTATTGCCAACCAGTTACCGAACTTGCAAGCAAGATTGAGAAGATTTGGTATTGATTCTTGGATTGATCTGGTGATTTCCTCTGCCGATGTTGGCTTGGCAAAACCCGATTTCGCTATTTTTGAGTTAGCTTTCCAACAAGCGAACTATTTGGCTGAACACGCTGTGATGATTGGCGACCGTTTGGACAATGATATTCTTCCGGCTAAACAACTTGGAATGCAAACCATTTGGATCCGACAGGGATTTAGCCACTTGAACCACATAACGAATCCAGCAGAAACACCAGATTGGACTATTGATAATTTGACAGAGATTCTAGAGATTTTAGGCTGAGCATGCAAAAAACTAGAGTTGTTTCGCTCTAGTTTTTTTAACGTTATCAACTTTATTATATCATAAATTTTCCTTTAAAATAGACTTGTTTTTTCTTATTTTTGTGATACATTTAGGTTGAAAAAGGAAAAAGTGAGGTTACTAAACATGAAAAAAAAGCTGACTTTTCCTCTTCCCGCTGGGCTGCCCGATAAGGTTTCAGCGCATCGCGAAGAGCTTGCAAATCAGCGTCGCGCAATTCGTCAGCCGCACTAATCGAAGCTGACTTTTCACTCGCCCGAATCTGACCGAGAGAGGCTTGATAAGCAGGCAAGGCTGCTTTTATCTTCTTGACGAGAGCGGTAATGCCATCCTCATTTTTAAAGTCGAGCGCTTCTTTCTCCACATCGTCTAAAAAACGAGTGATAAACTGCGTGAATTCCGCATGACGGAGATTACTAATCTTAAGTCCAATGAGCTTTTCTTGCTTCATAAATTCCTTCTTTCCTTTTTTACTTGTCACTTAAAGCGACTGTTTCAATGACTTCTCCTTTTTCCGTCAGCGCGGCGGATGACCTCAACTACTTTTTGTTTGCTTCGTCCGCCCGGCAGAAAGTTTCCCTTACTTTTGATTTACTCCGTCCGCCCGGCGGACGAGATAAACTACTTTTGATTCATGCTGTCCGCTGGGCGGACGAAGTGAACGACAATCAGTTTGCCTTGTCAGCTGCGCGGACGAAGTAAAATTGTCTCGCCTCACCTCATCAGCCAACGAAATCCAGAAAAATCATCTCATTTAGTATAACATGAATGGGAAATTATAGGAAATTTTCTGAAAAAGAGGATTAACCACTTTCAAAACAGTTTGAACACACAGTCCTTAATGGACGGCAGAAGCAGAAAAGGTATTTTTCTTCATCACTTTTTCTCCTTTCATCTATATGATATAATATGATGAAAAGGCATTCACAAAATGCCCACTATTTTCACATTTCATATTTAACACAAGGAGTCGCCTATGCGTTGGGATATTGGAACAGTTTACAAGACGATTCGAAAAGCAAAGGGAATCACCCAGCAAGAGATTTGCGGAGATTGGATTTCTCGCTCCAATCTTTCCAAGTTTGAAAGCAACCAATCCGTTCCCAGCTATGAAACCATGGAATTTCTGCTCCACCAGATTGACATGAGCTTTGGGGAATTTGAATATATTTGTGATTATTATCATTCAAATCACAGAATGAAGATTATCTTGCAATTTAAAAATTATTTATCTGTCGTTGAAACAGAACAATTACTGGATTTAACCAAACAGTGTGAAGCCTACTTGAAAGCTCATCATGATATTCCCATTAGCAATATTTTGCGTATGGCAAATATACTAATTGAAATTAGAAAAAATAAAATCAGTAGTCAAGCACAAGTTTTAGCCCAACAGTTATGGACAGATTTAGAAAAACGAGATACTTTTTATGAAAGTGACCTAAATTTACTAAGTGTTATTCTTTACTTCTTCCCACTAGAAACCATTCAAAATATAACGGAAAAAATCTTAGCCAGTCTCAACAAGTATAAGCATTACAAAGAAATTCACAGTACACAATTCTCCATTTTAGCCAACCTTTCGACCATCTACCTTTACAACAATTGCCTTGACGATTGCCAGCGTATCACCGAGATGATCTTACCGCTCGCCAGGCAAACAAAACGATACGACAAGCTCGGCTTTGCTCAGGTTCGTCTGGGTATTTGCCAAAGAGACGACGACCTTATCCAGAAAGGTCTCCAGTTGCTTGAGCTGACAGAAGAAACGACCTTGCTCGAAAACTTGAAAGAAGAAGTCAAACAGCATCGTACTTCCCCTTTCTCTCATGTTTCACGTGGAACTTCAGCACCTTAAAGGAGACAGAGAAGCAAATGACTTACAACGGATTTGTATTTTTTGATATTGACGGCACCTTGGTTGATAGCCAAGGACAAGTCCCAGCAGACAACAAAACAGCCATTGCTCAACTACGAGCCAACGGCTTTCTGCCTATTATCTGTACGGGGCGCGGGCGCGGAGAAATGGGGACGGTTCTGAAAGACGCTGGGATTCATTCCGCTATCTTGCTAAATGGCATGGAAATCCTCCATGAAAAGCAATTCCTGTTTGAAGGACGAATTGCACAAAACAGCATTCTCAAGCTCCTGCAACTGGCAAAGGAAAATGAGCATGACCTCGGTTTTTATTCGCAAGGAGAAATGCGTGTGACGGCGCTCAGCCCGACCGTTCAGCAGAATTTCCGATATTTTCATCAAGACCTGCCCCAAGTCGGGCCAACCATTTATCAAAACCAGCCTTGTCAGATGTTGCTCATTTTTAGTGAAGAGCCCGAAAAAGACACCCAGTACCAAACAGAAGTCCCTGAACTGCACTTTTTCCGTAACAGCCCCTACTCGATAGACATCACGCCACACGGCTGTAACAAAGGCTCTGGGATTCAGCACCTGCTGACCTTGCTGGCCGATAAAGCACCGACTTACGCATTCGGAGACGGACTCAATGACCTGACCATGTTTGAAACAGTAGATTATCCCATTGCAATGGGCAATAGCCAAGCAACCGTCAAAGAAGCAGCCACTTTCATCACACACTCTAATGATGAAAATGGCATTCCACACGCCCTTGCTCACTTTGGTTTAATTTAAAAAAGAAGCTCCTGTATTCAAGATACAAGAGCTTTTTGATTAAACTAATTCTTTTTTATTTGGATTGTAAACCAAGAAACCAAGACCAACAAAGAGCAGCAGAACGATTGTCATGAAGGCAACCTGTCCGCCGACTTGCCCCGTCATCGAAATCGTTTGACGCAAAGCCGAAACAGAATAGCTCATCGGCAACCAAGGATTGACATCTTGGAAAATCTTATCCATCAACGGAAGTGGGTAAGTCCCTGCACTAGAGGCTAGTTGCAACAATAACAAAATCAAAGAAGTGAAAGCACCAAGCTTAGTGTCCCACGTTACCAGAGCCGTCACCACCGCCATGAAGCACATGCTGGTCAAAAGAATGATACCAAGCGTTGCCCATTCGTGGTTGGCGGTTAAGCCAATCATATGTACCGCACCGTACACCAACAAACCTGCTAAGAGAGAAATCATGCCGTTGACTTGAATACGTGCTTTCAACCATTCCATACGTGTCTTTGGCTTCTTACCAGAAGGTAACGTGCTAAAGATGATATTGGTTGAAATAGCTGCTACAAAGAGTGCCACAGAAATCATGTATGGTGCCATCCCGATACCATTTTTACCAACATGGTCTTTATCTATTTTCTTCGTTGTCAATGGATTTGCGAGAGCTTTAGCATTGGCTTTATTGGTTGTCACCATAGATAATTGATTTTTGGCATCTGTCAAACCTGCTGTCAAGCTGTCCGCACCCGACACAAGTGTCCCCAGATTAGACGTGATAGTTGAGCTGCCGTCTGCCAGCTTCGTAGAACCATCTGCTATTTTACCAGCACCATCAGACAGTTTGTCTGCCCCTGACACGAGTGTAGCAGAATTGTTCACTAATTGACTAGCTCCGTCTGCTAATTTTGCCAAGCCGGCATCAATTTGACCATTATTAGCCGCCAATTGATTAGCTCCGGAATTGATTTTTGCCATGCCAGACGTCAATTGACTATTCTTACCAGCCAAGGTCTTAGAACCTGAACTGATTTTCGTCATACCAGATGTCAATTGGTCATTCTTACTAGATAAGGTATTAACTCCTGCTGTTATCTGCGCAACCCCATTGGTGTAGTCGGTTACACCTTTTGCCAATTGATCAATACCTGCTCCTACTTGATTAGCACCCGCAGTTGATTGTTGTAAAGCTGCAAGGATTTTTGATTGAGATTGTTGTGCGCTCGTTTGAAGCTCTGAAAGCGCACCTTTCGCTTGTCCGATGACAGCTACACTTTGTTGATTAGAAGATTGCTCTGGCAAGTTCGTCACTTGCGTCTTGAGCGCTTGAATATTTGTCAATAGACTTGCCGCAGTCGTAGCAGTTTGACTTGGAGTTTGCGAAATCGCAGCATTGATTTCTGCCTGCTCACTAGCACTTAACTTTTGATAAGCAGCTGTAGCAGCCACGTTAGTTGCAATCGTAGTCTTGTCTGTCGTCGCACTATTGGCAAGCGTGTTCGCAGCCGTTTCCATATCGCTTAAAGCAGTCGTCATGCTTGCTTTAGCGGCTGACAAGTCTGATCCAGTTGAAAGAGCGGTTTGCACAGCAGTTAAACCTGCTTGCAAATCCTGTAGCTTTTGAACTTGTTCAGCAGTCATGCCAGATTGTTGAACAGTTGTCATTAACGTATTCAGACCCGTAGTTAATTGATGCGCACCGCTTGATAATTTTTGAATTTCTCCATTAGAAGCGGTCAATTGATTGACTCCAGCCAATAAATTTTGCGATTGAGCATTTAACTGATTCGCACCGCCTGCAAGATTTGCTACACCATTGGCATACGCATTTAAACCATCTGATAATTCTCCTGAACCGTCAGCCAATTGACCAACAGCATTTGTATAGTCTGTCAGACCTTTTGAAAGCGTATCTGAACCAGAAGCCAATTGACCGACACCTGACGTATAAGCTGAAAGGCGTGTCGATAGCGTACCAATTCCGTCTGACAGCTGATGCACCCCAAGCGTATAGGTTCCCAAACCTGTCGTCAATGTATTAGCACCGTCTGCAAATGTCATGCTTGAGCTAGACAAGGTCTGTAAATTATCTGTCAAAGTTTGACTACCGTCTTTTAATTGTTGACCGCCAGAAGCAAGTTGCCCACTACCAGAAGCAGCTGTTATCATGCCTTTCCTCAAGCTATTCATACTCTTGAAGAGAGAAGTCGTATACGTATTGGTCACATTGTTTGCGACAGTTTGTTGAAGTCGCGTCATAGCCGAATCACTCATCTTACTAGCAATAAAGCTGTGCCCGCTAGATGTTTGATAATCAATCTGCATCTTTTGTGGTTTATTATCCAGAATACTAGCAGCCTTTTGAGATAAATCACTTGGAAGCGTGATAATCATATAATAATCACCTTTCTCCAAGCCTTTTTTTGCCTTTGCTTCAGATACAAAATGAAAATCTAAAGCATCATTCTTTCTAAGACTTTTCACCATATCATCACCAACAGACAATGTGTTGCTGTTAAATGTCGCATGTTGGTCTTTATTCACAACCGCTACTGGCAATTCTGAAACTTTACCATAAGGATTCCACATGGAGCTCAAAAAGATAACATTATAAAGAGCAGGAATCAAGGAAACACCAACCATGACAATAATGAAGAGTGGTTTTTTGAAAATTGCTTTCCATTCGTTGAACATTTTTTCTCCTCTATCTTAGACACTCTGTATAAAAATTTTAATTTTCGAAATATTTTTATACACATTGTCTAAATATTTGATATAATAGATTATACAGTTTCTGAAATTTTTCACAAGAGAAAAAATTAAATTTTAGACACGTTGGATAAATTTGTTCAAAAGAGGAAAGACAATATGGCAGAAAGTAACAAGCGCCAAAAAACAAAAATGATTATTGAAAATGCGATGGTAGAGCTACTGGAACACGAATCATTCGACCAGATTAGCACTGTCAAGTTGACCAAGACTGCCGGCATTAGTCGCAGTAGTTTTTATACACACTACAAAGATAAATATGATATGGTTGAGCATTATCAACAGAAACTTTTCCATAAGTTAGAATACATTTTTGAGAAGTATGCTCAAGACAAGCGTAGCGCGATTATAGAAGTTTTTGATTTTCTCACACGAGAATCCCTCCTTTCTGTTTTGTTAACAGAAAACGGAACAAAAGAAATTCAAACATTTTTACGCCATAAATTCCAAATCATGCTGGCTGAAGACCTACAAGAGCGCTTTAGTAGTAAACTACTAAGTCAAGTGGAGAAAGAATACAGCTATGTTTACCTGACAAACGCCTTTTTTGGAGTTTGTCAAATGTGGATTGCTAGAGGAAAAAAAGAAAGCCCTGAACAAATGGCAGATTTTCTTTTAAAAATGTTGGATTAGAATATTTCTTATACCTTGCCCTAGTAGCACCCACAAGCTCTCTAGGGCTTTTCTTCGTAATCTTTACAACAAAAAAAGAAGCTGGGAAGATTCCCAACCTCTGATAATCCATCGATTAAAGTTGTTTGTTATAGTATTCAACGACAAGCGCTTCGTTGATTTCTGGGTTGATTTCGTCGCGCTCTGGCAAGCGAGTCAATGAACCTTCTAATTTTTCAGCATCAAATGATACAAATGCTGGACGTCCAAGAGTTGCTTCAACCGCTTCAAGAATTGCAGGTACTTTAAGTGATTTTTCACGAACTGAAATCACTTGACCAACAGATACACGGTAGCTAGGAATATCTACACGTTTTCCGTCAACAAGGATATGACCGTGGTTTACGAATTGACGAGCTTGACGACGAGTAGTTGCAAGTCCAAGACGATAAACAACGTTATCCAAACGACGTTCCAAAAGAAGCATGAAGTTAAAACCAAGGATTCCGCCTTTGATTTTAGTTGCTTGTACGAACAAGTTACGGAATTGTTTTTCACCTACACCGTAAGTAAAACGAAGTTTTTGTTTTTCAGCCAATTGCAAACCGTATTCTGACAATTTGCTACGGTTGTTTGGTCCATGTTGACCTGGTACGTAGTTACGACGTGCCAATTCTTTCCCTGTACCTGTAAGTGAAAGGCCCAAACGACGAGCTTGTTTCCAAGATGGTCCTGTATAACGTGACATAAACATGTCCTCCTGTAAAAATAATAATTTGAGGAAATAGTCACTTAGAAAGCCCTGATTCGTGCAGAACATTTTCGCCTAAACAGCCAAGGCTACTTTTATAGCTAATATTCTGTTGACGAGCTTCATGCCCTCCTGCTGCTATTTCACACAAAAGCCATTATATCAAAAAAAATCCTATCTGTAAAGACGGATTTTTACCAGATTATTTCTTTCTATGAAAATAACCTTTCTTCTTCAACAATTCCTCTATCGCAATTATATTTTGCTGTTCAGATGTTGCTAAAATAGTTTCAAATCCTAGACTTTTAGCGACATCTAAATTAACCTGTAAATCATCTATAAATACACATTGATTAGCTTGTAATGCGTATTGAGCTAGTAACTTTTGATAGATGCTTTTATCTGGCTTTGCATACCCTACTTCGTAAGAAAGGATTTTCCCAGTCAAAACTTTCGTCATCGGTAATAAACATGCATTTTCAACTGCATAAAATATCTCACTTGTAGTAGACAAAATATAAATGCCATATCCCAGCTGAGCCCATTCAAAAATTTTCTCTTGTAGCTGATGATAAACATCTACTGTCTCATACCAATGAGTAAAAATAGCCTCAACAGTAGCAGAGTAAGAACTATCTAGCAATGTTTGAGCCGCCTGAATGGCTTCCTCCAAAGTTAATTCTCCAGTATCCGTCTGAGCCCAAAGCCCTGAATCAAAAATAGCAGCCTTGACGCACTTACGGTCTCCTTCATCTTCTACAAAAGCAGCTAAAATCTTAGCAGGGTTCCATTCAATTAAAACATTGCCAAAATCAAAAACTAGATTTTTAATCATTTTTCACTCCAGCCACATCAATCAAAGCAGTTTTTCGCCATTAAAACCTATTTATTCTCAATCCAAATAACGAATGAGATTTTTCTCCGTTAAAATATCTGAATAAGTGTAAGATTCGACATAAGTATTTTCAATCTCACCCGGTTGACCTCCATTACTTGTATATTCAACGATAAACAAAGAAGGATAAACTTCAATCAAGCGCCCTTGCTTATTTTTTTGACGTTTACGGCCATTTTCAAGAGTCATTTCTACCATTTTGCCCTCATGGGCTTTGATTTCTTCTTTAATTTTTCTCATTTTTGCAACATCTGTAAATGCATCACTCATTGTTTATTCCTCTCTCTTGGAAATACTTGAAAACTTATTGTATTCTTTTTGGAAAATCAATTCTACCGTACCACGCGCACCGCTACGGTTCTTTTCGATAATCACTTCAACCTTGTTGTTTGGAAGCCCTTCAGATTCTTCACCACCGCGTTCATAATAATCATCCCGATATAGAAATGCAACAATATCTGCATCCTGCTCAATAGAACCCGACTCACGAATGTCTGACAAAACAGGCCGTTTGTCCTGACGCTGTTCCACACTCCGTGACAATTGGCTCAGCGCAATGACTGGCACTTTCAACTCTTTTGCCAAAATCTTTAATTGACGAGAGATCTCAGATACTTCTTGCTGACGATTCTCTCGACCAGTCCCTGTAATCAACTGCAAGTAGTCAATCAAGATCAATCCAAGATTTCCTGTTTCTTGCGCTAATTTTCGAGCACGCGAACGAATTTCTGTAATCCGAATTCCTGGCGTATCGTCAATGTAAATACTAGCTTCTGCTAGATTTCCTTGTGCAATTGCATACTTCCTCCATTCCTCCTCCGTCAATTGTCCTGTACGGATTGAATGTGATTCAATTAATCCCTCTGCTGCCAGCATTCGGTCTACCAGGCTTTCTGCCCCCATTTCTAAAGAAAAGATAGCGACTGTTTTATCTAGCTTTGTTCCAATGTTTTGAGCAATATTGAGAGCAAAAGCTGTTTTACCAACCGCTGGACGAGCTGCCACGATGATTAACTCTTCTTCATGCAGTCCTGTGGTCATGTGATCCAAATCTTGATAACCTGTCGCAATCCCTGTAATATCAGAAGTTTGCTGAGACCGCGTTTCCAAGCTACCAAAGTTAAGATTCAAAATCTCTTTAATATTTTTAAAGCCGCTTCGACTAGCATTTTCACTAACATCGATTAGCGCTTTTTCAGCCCCAGCAATGATTTCATCTGCAGGACTGGCACCATCATAAGCTAGATTGATAGAGTCTGTCAGCCGCGCAATCAACCGGCGCAAAACAGCTTTTTCTGCTACAATCTTAGCATAATATTCAGCATTGGCAGAAGTCGGTACTGAGTTAACCACTTCAACCAAATAAGACAAGCCACCGATATTTTGCAAATCACTCTGACTGTCTAAAATATTACGAACAGTTGTCGCATCAATGGCATCGCCTCGATCTGCCAAGTCAATCATCGCTTTAAAAATTAACCGATTGGCATATTTAAAGAAGTCAGTTGGCTCGATATATTCACGAACAAACACCAGCTTACTTTCATCAATAAAAATCGCACCTAAAACAGATTGCTCTGCTAAAATATCCTGCGGTTGTGCTCGCAATTCATCAATATCTGCCATAAGACCTCCTCTCTCAAAAAATATTCTTCAATTAACCTTCTTTTACACGTAAGTTAATCACACTAGTCACATCTTGATAAATTTTCACTGGCACATCAATCAAGCCAACAGAACGAATAGGATTCTTGACTTGAATCAATCGTTTATCAATCTTAATTCCAAATTGCTTTTGTAATTCTTCAGCAATTTTTTTACTGGTAATAGAACCAAAAGTCCGTCCATCTGGTCCCACTTTTTCAATAAATTCAACAATTGTACTTTCTGCTTCCAACTTTTCCTTAATGGCTTGCGCTTCAGCTAGCATTTCAGCGTGTGCTTTTTCTTCTGATTTTTGTTTTCCGCGAAGCTCGCCGATAGCTGCTGCAGTCGCCTCTTTGGCAAGATTTTTCTTAATCAGAAAATTCTGTGCATAGCCAGTAGGCACTTCTTTAATTTCACCTTTTTTTCCTTTACCTTTTACATCTGCTAAAAAGATTACTTTCATTCTTCTAACTCCTTATCTTTTAGTACTTCACGAACAATAATTTCATTTAAGCTATGAACCACCTGAGCAATTGTCTGGTCAGGAATTTGCGCTGCTGCTAAATTGAAATGACCGCCTCCACCCAGTTCTTCCATGATACGTTGGACATTGATTTTACTACGACTACGAGCAGATATCGAAACACTGTTTTGCTTATTTTTACTAACGACAAAGCTAGCTTCAATCCCTGACATAGCTAACATAGCATCTGCTGCTTTACTGATAACAACTGTATCATAGCATTTTTCTTCTACACCTGTCGCAACGAGTACATTCGGCAAAATTTTCTTACCATTCAAAATCAACTCATTCACTTCACGATATTCATCAAAATCCGTTGCTGAAATATCTTGAATAGCCACACTATCACTTCTGCGCGTGCGTAAATAGCTCGCCACATCAAACGTCCGACTGGTTACACGAGAAGAAAACTTCTTCGTATCCAGCATAATCCCAGCCATCAACACACTAGCCTGCATTTTACTCAAGCGTTTTGTCTTAGAATTTTGGAATTGAATCAACTCTGTTACCAATTCACAGGCACTACTTGCTCCGCTTTCGATATAAGTGATAACAGCATTTTCCGGAAAATCTTGATCTCTTCTGTGGTGATCAATGACGATAATTTGGTTAAACAAATCATAAAACTCTTTTGATAAGGTCAGAGCTGTTTTTGAATGATCCACCATAATCAACAGAGAACGATTGGTCACCATTGTCATCGCATCAGCAACCGAAAGAAGATTGGTCTCTCCTTCATCCTGCAGCCTGCGAACTGCTCGCTCAATATCCGCAGCCATTTGATGAGGATCATAAACAGCATAGGTCTGATCAATAATATTACTAGCAAATACTTGCATTCCCACAGCAGAACCAAGCGCATCCATATCCAAATTTTTGTGTCCAACTACAAAAACTTGGTCCACACTTTTAATCTTATCCGAAATAGCAGTCATCATAGCTCGCGTGCGAGTACGTGTCCGTTTCACCGATGCAGCTGAGCCACCACCAAAGTAAACAGGATTCTTCGACTCATCATTTTCTTTGACAACAGCCTGATCACCACCACGAACTTCAGCAAGATTCAAGTTTAAGAGAGCCACTTTACCAATCTGCTCATGATTACTATCACCATAAGAGAAGCCCATACTCAGTGTGAGAGGAATTTCCCGCTTTTTAGCTTCTTCCCTGAACTGATCAATAACTGCAAACTTATTTTGCATTAACCGATCTAGCACCGTGTAATCCGTAAAAATATAGAAACGATCCATTCCCACACGACGAGAAAACATGGCATATTTTTCTGCAAATTCAGAGACAAAATTTGCGATAAAGCTATTAATGTGGCTAATATCTGAATCTGAGACAACATCCTCTAAATCATCATAATTATCGACTGAAATAATACCAATAACTGGCCTTGTTGTTACTAATTCTGAAGTAGCCTCATACTCACTAGAAGCATCAAAAAAGTAAAACACACTTGAAGCATGATCTAAGTAGACCGAATATTTTGTATCCCCAATTGTTGCATACGATCCAGCACCCTCAGATGGTGTTTTGGTAATTTTTTGCAACAAGTCCACATCAAATTCACCGTCTTCATTAGTAAGAATCAACTCTGCGTAAGGATTAAACCATTCTACATTTCCAGATGTTTGATCAACTTTTACAACACCAACCGGCATTCTTTCAAGCAATGATGCCAAACTATTTTCTGCTTGATCATTCACATACTGGATTTGTTCCACTTCATCAATTTCATAACTTTTTTGTTGGTAAATCAATAGAAAAATCAAAAGAGCAAGCACCAAAAAAAGCGCAGATAACATCAGAATGCTGCTACCAAAAACTCGTAATAAAATAGCTAAAATTCCAAAGGAAATAACGCCCATGATTACAAAATGAATTGGAATAAAACGAAATTTTTTCATCACAAACCTCTTAACCGCCATTTTACCACAAAAGCTCTAAAAAAGCGAGTTTTCCCTTATTAAAACAAGCCAAATAATACTGTCAAACATTAGAAAAAATTAAATCTTCCTGCATCTCTTTGCTCACTTTACAAAACAGAATATCTGATTTTCCCATTAAATTAGCTTTATTTCTCTGGTAGTTTACAGCTTTGTCAAGTATTATTGACGAAAAAACACTTGCTCAGAAATGTGAACAAGCATCTTCATCATTTATTTTTTTGCTTTTTCTTGATTTTTTGAGATACTTCGTGATTTACCTTCCAAATAAACCATCAAAATCGAAATATCCGCTGGATTGACACCTGAAATCCGACTAGCTTGACCAATTGTTTCTGGGTTTATTTTCTTGAATTTCTGACGAGCTTCTGTCGCAATTGAATCAATATCATCCCAGTCAATGTTTGCTGGTATCCGTTTTTCTTCCATTAGTTTCATCTTCTCAACCTGATCCAACGCCTTAGAAATATAGCCTTCATATTTGACTTCAGTCTCAATCAATTCGATTATCTTTTCATCTAAATCTTCAGCTGCTGAACCGACAAACTTGACAACATCTTGATATGAAACTTCTGGACGACGCAAAAATTCTTTTGCTGTAACTGCGTCTGTCAATGGTTTAAAGCCTAATTTTTCAACCATTTCATTCGTTTCTTTAATTGGCTTTAATTTAATAGTGCTCAAGCGCTTCATTTCAGTTTCATATTGATTTTTCTTAATTTCAAAACGCAGCCAGCGTTCATCATCAACCAATCCTACCCTTCGTCCAATTTCAGTCAATCGCATATCCGCATTGTCGTGTCGTAAAATGAGACGGTATTCAGCTCGACTAGTCAAAAGACGATACGGCTCCACGGTTCCCTTGGTGACCAAGTCATCAATCATGACCCCAATATAACCATCACTACGTTTCAAAATCAATTCTGGCTTTCCTTGAACTTTCAGAGCTGCATTGATTCCTGCGATAATGCCCTGTCCTGCCGCTTCTTCATAACCAGATGTCCCATTCGTTTGCCCAGCTGTAAACAAACCTGAGATTTTCTTAGTTTCTAGAGTAGCGCGCAGCTGATGTGGCATAATCATATCATATTCAATCGCATAGCCAGTTCGCATCAATTCAGCATTTTCAAGTCCCTTAATAGAATGCACTAAGTCTTTTTGAACATCTTCTGGCAAACTCGTTGACAACCCCTGAATATAAACTTCTTCCGTATCTCGACCTTCTGGCTCCAAGAAAAGTTGGTGGCGCTCTTTATCTGCAAAACGAACAATTTTGTCTTCAATTGACGGGCAGTAACGTGGTCCTACACCTTTCACCATTCCTGAAAACATTGGTGCACGGTAAAGGTTGTTTTGAATAATTTCATGACTTCTTCCATTAGTATAAGTTAGCCAGCAAGGAATCTGATCTTTGAGATAATCCTCATCATGAGAAGTATAGGAAAAGTGGTTCGCTTTTTCGTCTCCAGGCTGAATATCCGTCTCTTCATAATTAATAGAAGAAGCTTTCACACGCGGAGGAGTTCCTGTTTTAAAACGCCCAATTTCAAACCCTAAATCACGTAAATTGTATGCTAAATTAATTGCAGCTAAACTATGATTAGGACCAGAAGAATACTTCAAATCTCCAATAATAATTTCTCCACGCAGAGCTGTACCGGTTGTTACGACAACTGCCTTTGCCGCAAACTCTTGGTGCGTGGCTGTTTTCACACCAACGACTTTCCCGTTCTCAACTAGAATCTCATCTATAATAGTTTGACGCAAAGTGAGATTCTCTTGATGTTGAACCGTCTTGCGCATTTCTTTAGAATAAAGTTCCTTATCTGCTTGCGCACGAAGAGCACGAACCGCTGGACCTTTCCCAGTATTGAGCATCTTCATTTGAATATAAGTTTTATCTATATTCTTAGCCATCTCTCCACCTAGAGCATCCACTTCACGTACAACGATTCCCTTGGCAGATCCTCCAATAGAAGGATTACAAGGCATAAAAGCTAGCATTTCAATATTGATTGTCGCAAGTAGGACTTTACAGCCCATTCGACTGGCTGCTAACGAAGCCTCAACACCTGCATGCCCAGCACCAATTACGACAATATCATAACTTTCAGTAAAATTGTGTGTCATCTTTTCTTTCCTTATTTTTTCACCAAAAAAGTCAAACCTCTAGAAGTGCAGGACAAAAAGCCTGCAACATCCATGAGCTTTGACCATCATAGTTATTGCTATATCCATTTTAGCAGATTGCTAAAAAATGTCAATCTAAATATACTGTTGAAGCTTACCATCTTTATAGGCATTGTCAATCAAGCCACCACCAAGACACTCTTCTTCATCATAAAATACAACGGCTTGTCCAGGTGTAATAGCACGTTGAGGTTCTGCAAAGTTGACAATTGCCTTGTCACCCTTTACAGTTACTGTAACCTTAGAATCTGGCTGACGATAACGAAACTTAGCTGTACATTCCATAGTAAACTCAGCTGGCATTTCTCTTGTAAAATGTACTTGGCTAGCGTCAAGACTCGTTGACATCAAGTTGTCATGGTAAAAACCTTGACCAACATAAAGAATATTTTGACTAAGATCCTTACCCACTACAAACCAAGGTTCATTATCTCCTCCATGCTGACCACCAATGCCAAGGCCACCACGCTGACCAATTGTATAATACATCAAACCAGCATGCTCACCCATATCTCGACCATCAACTGTCATCATGCGACCAGGTTGAGCTGGTAAATAATTTCCCAGAAATTCTTTAAAGTTTTTCTCACCAATAAAGCAGATGCCGGTTGAATCTTTTTTCTTAGCAGTAGCTAATCCTGCTTTCTCTGCAATAGCTCGAACTTCAGACTTTTCTAAATGTCCCAACGGAAACATCGTTTTTTGCAGCTGCTCTTGTGATAACTGACTAAGGAAATAAGTCTGATCTTTGCCATTATCCACTCCTCGCAGCATATGAACAATTCCGTCTTCATCGCGCTTTACACGCGCATAGTGACCTGTTGCCACATAGTCCGCTCCCAATGTCATAGCATAGTCCAAAAAAGCTTTAAACTTAATTTCTTTGTTGCACATGACATCTGGATTCGGGGTTCTACCAGCTCGATATTCAGCTAAGAAATATTCAAAAACGCGATCCCAATACTCTTTTTCAAAGTTGACAGAGTAGTAATGAATTCCAATCTGATCGGCCACAGCTGCTACGTCTTTATAGTCCTCAGTAGCTGTACAGACCCCATTTTCGTCTGTGTCGTCCCAATTTTTCATGAAAATGCCAATCACGTCATAGCCCTGCTCCTTTAACAAAAGAGCTGTAACTGACGAATCCACACCGCCACTCATTCCGACAACGACACGTGTTTTAGAATGATTACTCATCGTGTTCTCCCATCTTTTCGTTATTTCACGATTGAAGGTCGTGTTTTGCTTTCAACGATTGAAGGTCGCTTAGAGCAAGGTTTATTATAACACGAAATAACCTTAAGAACAAATTTCAATAACCAGATAGCAATAACTTTACACTGCTGTAAACCAAAAATTCAGTAGATGAACTATTAAATCAGTGAATGAAACAATAGAGATCCTATCAAAAGGCCGAATCTAGTGAGCGACTTTGTAGCTTCTATCTATAACCTAAAAATAGTACTTTTAGCTGTAAACTACTATATTAAAGCCTTACTCTCATCACAAAAGAGTCTGGGACAAAAGTCCGACCTCAAATATAAAAAGCGAACAAAACTAGTTTTCTGGTAATCAGAATTCTGCTTTGTTCGCTTTTCGCATTTAATTATAGATTTGAAGGGCTTAATAATTAAGATTTTTAAAAATTGAAATCTTTTTGTCCCAACCTCAATAATTTTTTGTATTTATCAATACCAGCCATTTGCTAACCAGAAAGTCTTAGCAGCTGACCAAGAACCATAACGACCCGCTACATAATCGTCTGCTACTTTTTCTTGATTCTCTGCTGACAAGTCACCATTTAAATATGATAAACTCAATTGGTAACGACCATAATATTGTCCATTTTGGGCTGTATAACTGCCACTTGATTCTTTTTGCGCAATCCATTCTTTTGCAGCTGCATCTTCATTACTCAGACCAGATGTGGTAGTTGCAGAATTACTTGACTCCGCAGTTGTAGGGCTTGTAGCTGTGTCATCTAACTCCAATACTTGCCCAACACTAATCAGATGAATATTGCTAAGCTTATTTTTCTGAGCAATTTGATCAACTGTTGTATTATGTGATGCAGCAATAGCTGAAAGAGTATCTCCAGATTTTACTGTATAACTATCTGCGTTTGCAAGTGTAGGAAGAAAGAACAGCGCTGTTGCTGCTAAGCTTATTAAACCTACTTTAGTTTTTTTGTTTGTATTCTTTAAATTCAAAATCATTTAGATTCTCCTTTTCTGTGATAGAACTATCATATACCTTAATTATTACTATTGTTTTTTCCTTTCATTAAAAATATTACAAACAAATTGAAGAGAGACTAAAATCCACCCTATATTTATTTGCTTTAAGGTTACTATAAGAAAAGTGACCTCAAAGGAAGTTTAGAATTTACGTCACATTCATTTTATTAGCTAAAAAGGCAGAAAAATATACTGAACTTTGATATAATGAAGATAATGAATTTATAAGGAGTTACGATGAACTCACTAAAATTTCAATCTGTTTTTGATATTATTGGTCCTGTTATGATTGGTCCATCTAGTAGTCATACAGCAGGTGCTGTTCGTATTGGAAAAATTGTTTCATCAATTTTTGATGACGAGCCAACAGAAGTTGAATTCCAACTATTTAATTCTTTTGCGAAAACTTATCGTGGACATGGTACGGACTTGGCTCTTGTAGCTGGGATTCTCGGAATGGATACAGATAACCCTGATATTCCCAATAGCCTAGAAATTGCCCATAAAAGAGGGATTAAAATTGTCTGGACGATTCAAAAAGATAGCAATGCTCCACATCCAAACACAGCTAAAATCACCATTAAAAATGAGCAAAAAGCGATTAGTGTTACTGGTATTTCCATTGGTGGTGGAAATATTCAAGTGACTGAATTAAATGGTTTTTCTGTTTCGCTCAGCATGAATACCCCGACAATTATTATCGTCCATCAGGATGTTCCTGGAATGATTGCTCATGTTACTGAAGCACTTTCTCGTTATAACATCAATATCGCACAGATGAATGTCACAAGAGAAAAAGCAGGTGAAAAAGCTATTATGATCATTGAAATTGACAGTCGCAGCTGTGAAGGAGCTATTGAGGAAATCAGAAAAATTCCTAAACTTCATAATGTCAATTTCTTTAAATAGGAGAGTTTATGTTTTATTCAATCAAAGAATTAGTGGAGCAAGCAGATTTAGACTTTCAGGGCAGCGTTGCCGAACTGATGATTGCTACTGAATACGAACTGACAGGTCGTGAACGAGATGAAGTCTTACGCTTGATGACTAGAAATCTAGAAGTTATGAAAGCTTCTGTCGTTATGGGATTAGATGAAAGTAAATCTCGGAGTGGTTTAACAGGTGGCGATGCAGCCAAACTCCACAAATATATTCAATCAGGAAAAGCTCTTTCGGACTATACTGTCTTAATAGCAGCAAAAAATGCTATTGCTGTCAATGAATACAATGCTAAAATGGGGTTGGTCTGTGCAACACCGACAGCAGGAAGTGCTGGTTGTTTACCCGCTGTCCTTACATCTGCTATCGAAAAATTAAATCTTACTGAAAAACAACAACTAGACTTTTTATTAACAGCTGGAGCTTTCGGTCTAGTCATCGCTAATAATGCTTCTATTTCAGGAGCTGAAGGTGGCTGTCAAGCAGAAGTTGGATCAGCGTCAGCTATGAGTGCAGCAGCTCTTGTTTTAGCAGCAGGTGGTACCCCATTTCAAGCCAGCCAAGCAATTTGTTTTGTGATTAAGAATATGCTTGGATTAATCTGTGACCCCGTTGCAGGTCTAGTAGAAGTTCCCTGTGTCAAACGAAATGCTATGGGAGCTAGCTACGCTTTCATTGCCGCTGATATAGCTTTAGCAGGTATTGAATCAAAAATTCCCGTTGACGAAGTAGTTGACGCTATGTATCAAGTTGGAGCAAGTATGTCGACTGCCTTTCGTGAGACTGCTGAAGGTGGATTGGCAGCTACACCTACTGGTCGTAGATTATCCAAAGAAATTTTTGGAGAATAACTTTCTACACAAAAGGAAAAAGTTTACAGTCCTGTAAATATGAATTTAGACTATGCAAAATTTTAAATATATTTTTTTCGACTTAGATGGAACACTTGTTGACAGTTCTGTAGGAATCAAGAATGCTTTCCAATACGCATTCACTTCACTAAATATCAAAGCCCCTGATAGCAAAGAGCTGGATACTTTCATTGGACCACCTTTAGAAGTTAGTTTCGCTTCTGTAGTGCCAGAGACCAATGTCAATCAAGCTATTGCTTTCTTTAGAGAATACTATAAAAATAACGGTGTTTTTGAAGCTCAACTTTACAAGGGTATAAAAGAACTGTTGTTAGAATTAGAACATTCGGATTACCATGTCTATATTACCACTAGTAAAAATGAACCAATGGCCCATAAAATGGCACAATACCTAGAAATTGATAAACATTTCAATGGTATCTTCGGCTCTCTTCCAAATTCTTATCATAAAGCAGATGTTATAACTCGTGCTTTAAATTATTCTCATGCTAATCTTGAACAATCTATCATTGTTGGGGATACAAAATTTGATATAATTGGTGGAAAATCAGTCGGAATTGCTACTTTAGGAGTTCTGTGGGGATTTGGAAACAAGAAAGAATTAACTGACAATGAGGCAGATTTTATCTCAGATTCGCCTCAAAAAATTTTAACAGCTTTGGTAAATAATACTTTACATGAATTGTAAACCATATTTACAATATACAATCAAAGATTCTAAAACAAACAACTATGTTTGCTAAGTCAATCACCCATAGAAAAAGACGAATCATTTTTGAACTGCACCCCAAAAGTTAGACAAGAAAACTC
>NZ_KV810568.1:0-2241 GCF_001812815.1 Streptococcus sp. HMSC073A12
AAAGGAGTTACGTTATGTTGGTTATAGCTATTATTATCATTATTTATAGTATCTTATCAAGGCGTAGCTACCGTTTTAAAATGGGATAATCATCTCCATTTTTACATGACTCCGCCTTATTCTCATTTGGGATAGGGCGGATTTTATTTTTCAAAAATAAAGGAGTTTTTTATGACAAAAGAAAACACAACCGCATCACTTACCCCTAAATCATTTTTGCATAAAGTTCTAAACGGCACCGCAATTGGTGTTATCGTAGCCTTGCTGCCTAACTGTATCTTTGCCATTATTTTCTCTTTAGACTTTTTCAAAAATAATGCTTTCTTTGCAACTTGGAATGTGGCTAACGTTCTTTTCCAAGCCACTTTATCTGCCGTAATTGGAACGCTGGTTGCCTTGGAATTTAATTTCAAAGGAATGAAAGCTGCGCTTCTGACAGCCATTGCTTTTGTTAGTTCTGGTGCTTCTAGTAAATTAGCTGGAGCAACGGAGTTATTAGGATATGTTCAAAAGCAAAAAGCCCCTTCTGAAATTACGGCAACTGCAAACAAAATGGTTACTGGATTCTACACGACTGGTACAGGGGACATTATCAATGTCATGCTAATTTGTGCCCTTAGCGTTCTCGTATTGCTCTGGCTAGAAGGGAAATTTGAATCCTTTAATTTTGTTCTTCTGCCAATCGTTGGATCGCTTCTTGCGACTGTGGGGTTATTCACACTTCCTTATGTCAAAATGATTTCTAGCTTAATCGGGCAAGGAATCATCTACTTTACGGATCTTCAGCCTTACTTAATGAGTGTTCTCATCTGTGTTACTTTTGCTATCTTAATCGTGGCTCCAATCTCAACTGTTGCAATCGGTCTTGCCATTGGACTAAATGGACTCGCTGCCGGTGCTTCTGCTATGGGGGTCGGAACAACTTGTATCGTACTTGTTGTTCATTCATTCTTCGTCAATAAACCTGGTGTAACTGCTGCTGTCGCCCTTGGTTCAATGAAAATGATGATGACCAATGTCTTTGAGGACCCAATCTCTTATGTTCCTATTGTCGCAACCTCTGCTGCTACTGGTCTGTTGGTTCCGCTCTTCACCATTACCGGGACGCCTGCATCAGCAGGTTTTGGATTAGTTGGTCTGACTGGACTCTTCACTTCTGTTACAGGCGGACTTCCCATGGGACTGGCAATCTTAGCTTGGCTTGTCATCCCAACAGTCGTTGCCATTCTTTTCCGTCTTCTCTTTGAAAAAGTGCTCAATTTATATACAGCAGATATTTTCAAATTTGAACCTTAAAATGCTTGAAAGCCTTGACAGCACTTGATTTCTGCATTATGATATTAGTAGCATATAAGAAAGAGTGGAAACGATATGACAGTCGCAACTTTTGGAGAAAGGCAAGAAGACGTTCAATATGTGAATCGCTATGGCGTTTATGCAGTTATTCCAGATGAAAAGCAAGAAAAGATAATTTTAGTGCAAGCCCCCAACGGCGCTTGGTTCTTGCCCGGAGGCGAGATTGAGCAAGATGAGGATCGCTTAACTGCCTTAAAACGTGAACTGATTGAAGAGCTTGGTTTTACTGCTCAAATCGGTCAATATTACGGACAAGCAGATGAATATTTTTATTCTCGCCACCGCGATACCTATTTTTATAACCCTGCTTACATTTATGAAGTAAGCCAGTATGAGCAATCGCAAGCACCTTTAGAAGATTTTAATCAGCTCGTCTGGTTTCCAATCGCAGAAGCTATTTCCAAATTAAAACGTGGCAGTCATAAATGGGGAATTGAAATGTGGAAAAAGAATCATAAAGTATGAGAAATTGTTCACATTTCTTATGAAAAAGTGCTATAATAGGAATAGAATATAGGAGGAAGTCAGATGAAGCTTATTAACACGACAAACAGCCATGCACGCCTTGTACAAAGTCAATTAGAAAGTACAGATGCTACACTAGTTGAGACTTTTTCCGCTGGAAATACAGACGTCGTCTTTACGCAAGCACCTTTTCATTATGAAATTCTGATTTCAAATAAACACCGCACCATTCGCGAACAAGAAGTTGAAAAAATTCGAGAATTTTTTTTGAAACGAAAAATTGATACAAAATCGATTGATGTTTCTCGAATTAAGACACTCTATTCAACAAACCTCATTGAAATATCCATCCCAACTAAATAAGCCTGTCAAGGCTTATTTTTTTGTTTGATAAATTGTAAAATATAGTGCAACAAAAAA
>NZ_KV810569.1:0-165107 GCF_001812815.1 Streptococcus sp. HMSC073A12
GAGTTTTCTTGTCTAACTTTTGGGGTGCAGTTCAGATTTTGGTCAGCTTTTTATGTGCATGAAATCCATAGGAGAAGAAAGGATTCAACAAATCAGCGAGAATTTTCTGAATATTTCCACTAAATACTTGTTTTTTACTAATTTCTGAGTATAATGAAATGTATCAACTAGACAGATTTTCAGTTTAATGATGAAGCGAAAGTCAAAGCAGATGCACTTGACTTTCAGGACGCTGCAGCAAATTTGAATCATCACGCAAATATTATTGTTAATGATTATCAGGCATTGGCAGATGCGGATGTGGTGGTGTCAGCACTGGGCAATATCAAATTACAAGATAACCCCAACGCCGATCGATTTGCGGAATTACCCTTTACATCCAAGGAAGTTCCTTTTGTCGCTGAACAATTGAAAAAAGTTGGATTTACAGGGATTATCATTGTTATTAGTAATCCAGTAGATGTCATTACTAGTCTTTATCAACACTATACTGGTCTGCCTAAAGAGCGTGTTATTGGAACGGGAACGCTACTGGACACAGCTCGTATGAAACGTGCAGTTGGTGTTCGCTTTGGTGTCGATCCTCGAAGTGTTTATGGCTACAATCTTGGAGAACATGGGAATTCTCAATTTACAGCTTGGAGCCAAGTACGGATAAAAGGGCAACCGATTTCTACATTTGCTTCAGTCGAGGAGTTGGATGAAATTGCTCTAGAAGCCCTTAAAGGAGGGCATACCGTTTTTTATGGCAAAAAATACACATCTTATGGTATTGCGAGCGCAGCTATCCGTTTAGCAGTAGCCCTTGTATCGGATTCGCATGAAGAATTGCCAGTATCAAATTATTATCAGCCATTAGACACCTACCTGAGTTATCCAGCGATTGTAGGACGTGAGGGAATTGTTGAGCAAGTCAAACTTAGTTTAACGGAAAAAGAGGAGGAAAAATTAGCGTATTCTGCACAATTCATCAAGCAAAAATTTGCAGAAAGTTTATAATTTTAAGAGGGTGAGGAAAAGTTGAATTCAACGAAATGAAGCTTTTTCCCCGCTCTCTTTTGTTTCCCTTCTCTTTTTATGGTACAATATGTAAAAAGAATCAGGTATGAGGTTTTCTATGCAGTTACGAACAAATGCAAAGGGATTAGCTGGGTGCATTCGTGTGCCGGGTGATAAGTCTATTAGTCATCGATCGATTATGTTTGGTAGTTTGGCCAAGGGAGTGACAACGGTTCACGATATTTTGCGTGGTGAAGACGTCTTATCAACCATGCAAGTTTTTCGTGATTTAGGTGTTCAAATTGAAGATGACGGCAATGTAGTAACGATTCATGGAGTGGGTTTTGCTGGTCTTCAAGCGCCGACAAACAAACTGAATATGGGAAATTCTGGAACCTCTATTCGCTTGATTTCAGGTGTATTAGCTGGGCAGGATTTTGTGGCGGAAATGTTTGGTGATGATAGTTTATCTAAACGTCCTATGGATCGCATAACGATTCCTCTTCGTCAAATGGGGGTGCAAATCGCTGGGCGAACCGAGCGTGATTTGCCACCGCTCACCATTCATGGAAATAAGAACTTACAGTCTATTCATTACACCTTGCCTGTAGCGTCTGCTCAGGTTAAATCTGCTTTGATATTTGCGGCTTTACAAGCTCAAGGCGAGTCTGTCATTGTGGAAAAAGAAATGACCCGCAATCATACAGAAGATATGATTAAACAATTTGGCGGTCAGATTTCTGTCAATGGAAAGGAAATCCGCGTTCAAGGTGGGCAAGAGTTTACTGGGCAGAACGTGTTGGTACCAGGAGATATTTCTAGTGCGGCTTTCTGGATAGTGGCAGGACTTATCGTTCCTAATTCTAAGATTATTTTGGAAAATGTCGGTATCAATGAAACACGAACTGGCATTTTGGATGTTGTTAAAGCTATGGGTGGAAATATAAACTTGTCCAATGTAGACAATATTGCTAAGTCTGCCACCATAACGATAGAGACGTCTGAATTAGTCGGCACAGAAATTGGCGGAGAAATTATCCCACGTTTAATTGATGAATTGCCAATCATTGCACTTCTGGCCACTCAAGCTAAGGGGCAAACGGTGATTCGTGATGCGGAAGAATTAAAGGTAAAAGAAACAGACCGTATCCAAGTTGTGGCAGATGCACTAAATAGCATGGGGGCTGATATTACTCCGACAGAAGACGGCATGCTCATCAAAGGGAAAACGTCTCTTCACGGTGCTAAAGTTCATACATTTGGCGACCACCGAATTGGCATGATGACAGCTATTGCAGCTCTTTTGGTAAAGGACGGTCAAGTCGAGTTGGAGCGCGCCGAAGCTATCAATACGAGCTATCCAAATTTCTTTGATGATTTGGAGGACTTACTTCATGGCTAAGATTTTGATTGGTTTCATGGGGGCTGGGAAAACAACGGTTGCTAGCTTGCTAGATGAAAATTTTATCGATATGGATGAGCTTTTGTCAGAGAGACTGGAAATGCCGATTAAAGAATATTTTGAGCAGTATGGCGAAGCAGCTTTTCGGCAAAAAGAAAGTGAATTATTAAAAGAATTGCTACAGTCAGAACAAGTCATCTCAACTGGTGGTGGCATCATCAGCAATGCTCAAAATCGCGAGTTGTTAAAGCAGAACGCTGAAAATATTTATTTAAAAACAGATTTTGAGACACTTTATCAGCGTCTTGAAGAGGATCAAGAACACCAGCGCCCACTTTATTTGAACAATAGCAAAGCTGATTTGAAAAATCTTTTCGAGCAACGTCAAACTTGGTATGAAGAAGTGGCTACAAAAGTTATTGATGTGACTACTTTGACACCAAAACAAATCGTGGAGGTGTTGCAATGAAAATTGGATTTTTAGGTCCGAAAGGGTCTTTTTCTCATCATGTGGCACAAGAAGCATTTCCAGCAGATACGTTAGTGGCTTTTGAAAATATCACGGAAGTTGTAAAAGCCTATGAGACAGGCGAAGTGGATTATTCTGTAGTGCCAGTTGAAAATTCAATTGAAGGAAGCGTTCATGAAACATTGGACTACCTTTTTCATCAGGCAGCCATTCATGCTGTGGCAGAAATCGTCCAGCCAATCAAACAACAATTATTGGCAACGGTAGCTGATAAGCCAGTAGAAAAAATCTTTTCTCATCCGCAGGCAATTGCGCAGGGGAAAAAATATGTCCGCCAGCATTATCCACAAGCTAAAATTGAAATAACAGCTAGCACAGCTTATGCGGCTCGTTTTGTGGCTCAGCATCCAGAAGAAAATTATGCAGCCATTGCGCCAAGGAGTGCAGCTAGTGAATACGGTCTGCAGATTGTTGCAGAAGATATTCAAGAAATGGCTGAGAATTTCACCCGTTTTTGGTTGCTGGGACAGTCGATTCCGACTTTGCCATTATATCCTAAGGAAAAGAAACTCACGCTTGCTTTGACTTTGCCAGACAATTTACCCGGTGCTTTATATAAAGCTCTTGCAACTTTTGCTTGGCGGGGAATTGATTTGACAAAGATTGAAAGTCGCCCGTTGAAGACCGCTTTGGGAGAATATTTTTTCATTGTGGACATCAATAATGAAAAAGAGGATTTAGTGTCATTTGCGATGAGAGAGCTAGAAGCAATTGGCATTACTTATAAAATTTTAGGAAATTACACCGTTTATACTATTTCAGAACAGTAGATTGGAGCAATCATGGATAAAAAATCAGATAATCTCAGCCACCATGAGCAGTTGAGACTGGACTATCTTTACAAAAATATCCATTATTTAAATGAACGCGAGAAAAAAGAATATCAATATCTTCTTAGCAAGCAAGAAGGAGACCAAAGAGTAGAGTCAGCTCGTGAAGCAAGAGCTACCTTTTCTGACCAACAAGTGCCTGAGAATTTTGGTTACACCGAGCAGGGACTCCCTCAATATCCAGAGAGAAGTCGCCGTAATAAACGATTTAAATCAGAGCGTATACCAACTAATGCGGCTGAAAGTGTTGTAGAAAACACACCCAAGCCTAAAAAGGAAAAGCGGCATAGAAAAATACGTGTGAAGCGGATTCTAGCTTGGCTTGCTTTAATTTTGGTTCTCATTGTAGGAGGCATGTTGTTCATGTTTATAAAAGGCTTGAACACTTCAAAAAACAACCCAAATGCCAAAGCTGCCCAAACAGAAGTCTTTAATGGGAAAGATACCAAAGACGGTGTGAATATACTTATTTTGGGTACAGATGGACGAATTGGTCAATCTTCTTCTGAAACGCGGACCGATTCAATCATGGTCTTAAATGTTGGTGGAAAAAATAAAAAAATGAAACTCGTCAGTTTCATGAGAGACACGCTCGTTCACATTGATGGAGTGAGTCAAGGTTCTGGTTATGATCAAAAGTTAAATGTAGCATATGCCATTGGGGAGCAAAATAACAATCAAGGCGCTGAATTGGTACGTCAAGTGCTGAAAGACAATTTTGATATTGACATTAAGTATTATGCTTTGGTTGATTTTTCAACTTTTGCGACAGCTATTGATACCCTTTTCCCAAATGGTGTTGAAATGAATGCGAATTTTTCAACTATCAATGGTGAAAAAGTGAGTGAAGTACAGGTGCCGGACGACCTCAATATGAAAGACGGAGTGGTTCCAGAGCAGACGATTAAGGTTGGAAAACAGCGAATGGACGGACGCACGCTTTTGAATTATGCGCGTTTCCGTAAAGATGACGAAGGAGATTTCGGCCGAACACATCGCCAACAAGAGGTGATGAGCGCGATTATTCAGCAAGTCAAAGACCCAACGAAGCTTTTTACAGGCTCTGAAGCGCTTGGAAAAGTATTTGCTTTAACCTCAACCAATGTTCCGTATAGTTTTTTACTAACGCACGGCTTGTCTTCTCTTACCAACGCTCGTAATGGTGTTGAAAAGGTGACCATTCCTGAAAATGGAGATTGGATAGATGCCTATGATATGTATGGCGGTCAAGGCTTACTAGTTGATTTTGAAGCCTATAAAGCAAAATTAGCACAATTAGGACTCAGATAAATGATATAATAGAAAGTGATGATGCGGTCGCTTTCTTTTTTTGGGAAATGGCAGAGCTGATAGAAAGAGAAATATATGTTAAAAAAGAATGATGTGATAGAAGTTGAAATTGTGGATTTGAGCCATGACGGTGCTGGAGTGGCTAAGGCAGAGGGGGTGGTTTTCTTTGTAGAGAATGCTCTGCCTACGGAACGTATCCGTATGCGCATACTGAAAGTCAATAAAAAAATTGGTTTTGGCAAGGTAGAAGCCTATCTGACGAAATCCCCTTATCGAAACGAAGATGTTGATGTGGCTTATCTGAGGATAGGTATTGCTGACTTTGGGCATCTAAAATATAGTGAGCAATTGAAATTTAAAACCAAGAAAGTTAGAGATAGTCTTTACAAGATTGCTGGAATTGCAGATATCGAAGTGGCACCAACCCTTGGTATGGAGCACCCACTACATTATCGAAACAAAGCGCAGGTTCCTGTTCGCCGTGTCAATGGACAGCTAGAAACGGGATTTTTCCGAAAAAATTCGCATGATTTAATGCCAATTGAGGATTTTTATATTCAGGATCCAGTTATTGACCAAGTCGTTTTGGCAGTGCGGGATTTGCTGCGTCGTTTTGACCTGAAACCTTACGATGAGAAAGAGCAATCTGGTCTGATTCGTAATATTGTGGTTCGTCGTGGACATTACTCTGGTGAAATCATGGTTATTTTAGTGACAACTCGTCCCAAAATTTTCCGTATAAATCAGTTAATTGAGCGATTAGTCGCGCAATTTCCGAATATTAAATCTATCATGCAAAATATTAACAACCAGCCAGGTAATGCGATTTTGGGGAAGGAATTTCGTGTACTGTATGGACAAGATTATATTACTGACCGCATGCTAGAGAATCACTTTCAAATTGCTGCCCCAGCATTTTACCAAGTCAATACAGAGATGGCAGAGGAGCTGTATCAAACGGCGATTGATTTCGCTGAGTTGAGTACAGAGGATATTGTAGTGGATGCCTATTCGGGGATTGGCACCATTGGATTGTCAGTTGCGAAACACGTCAAAGAAGTCTATGGCGTGGAGGTTATCCCTCAAGCAGTTGAAAATAGCAAAAAGAATGCTAAGCTAAACGGCATTAGCAATGCCCATTATATTTGTGATTCAGCAGAAAATGCTATCAAAAAATGGCTGAACCAAGGTATAAAACCTAGTATCATCATGGTCGACCCACCACGTAAAGGCTTGACTGAAAGTTTTATCAAATCAAGCGTCAGTATGAATCCAAAGAAAATCGTCTATATTTCCTGCAATGCCGCCACCATGGCACGTGACATCAAGCTCTATCAAGAACTAGGCTATAAACTCACAAAAGTTCAGCCCGTGGATTTGTTTCCAATGACGCATCACGTGGAGTGCATAGCGTTGATACAAAGAGTGAAATCGTGAAAATCCTGCATTTTAAGCAGTTTTACAAGCATTATGTCTTTAATGAAGATGGCGATGGAGGAAGAAAAAAAGTCCTAAAAAATTATATTGATGTTTATGTTTGCATTGATATGGTGTGTGGAGATACAAAGGGTGAATTGGGAAGTGAGGAATAAGAAATGATGAGATGGATAATAAAAATAATCTTGTTTCCAATCAGCTTGCTGCTGAGTATCCTTACTGCCTTTTTGACATTTATACTTGGCATAGGAACAACTATTCTGTATTTCTTAATGCTTATGTGTATAGTTGCTGCAATAGGCTCGTTTATGCAGAAAGATGTATCACTTGGTATTGAAGCATTGATTATTGGATTCTTAGTTAGTCCATACGGCGTACCGATGATTGCAGCAACCGTTATAGCATTCCTTCAGGGAATCAATGAAGAGATAAAATCAATCTAAAAAATTTAATACAAATGGTAACCAAAGGCGATAGAGAAAAAAACTATCGTCTTTTTCTTTGCAAATTTTAAGGAAGGAGGTGAAGCGATGGACTTTGACTATTTCTATAATCGTGAAGCAGAGAGATTTAATTTTCTTAAAGTACCGGAGATATTAGTTGATGGAGAAGAATTTAAGGGGCTGTCAGCAGAGGCAATTATCCTTTATTCCATGCTTCTAAAACGAACGGGAATATCTTTTAAGAATAACTGGATAGACAAAGAAAATAGAGTATTTATCTATTTTACCGTTGAAGAAATTATGAGAAGAAGAAATATCTCAAAGCCAACAGCCATAAAAACATTGGATGAGTTAGACAGTAAAAAAGGAATTGGACTGATTGAAAGAGTAAGGCTTGGACTTGGAAAACCTAATATCATTTATGTGAAAGACTTTATGAGTGTATTTCAGATAAAAGGAAATGACTTTCAGAAGTCAAAAAACTTTACCTCAGAAGTAAAAGATGTTGACCTCAGAAGTAAAGAAAATGAACTTCAGGAAGTTAAAAATGTTGACTCTAACTATATAGAGAATAATAAGAGTAAGTATAGTAAGAGAGAATATAGTTTTTGCGAAAACGGACTTGGAACATTTCAAAATGTATTTTTAACTGATGAAGATATTTCTGATTTACAAATCAAACTAAATGCACAGCTTGATAATTACATTGAACGCTTATCTGCATATATCAAGAGTACCGGAAAGATCTATAAAGACCATAAAGCGACGATCCTTTCTTGGTTTTATAAAGATCAGGGCAAAAGCAAGCAGCCGAAAACATCAAATGTCCCGACATGGGAAGAATATAACAAAGGAGAACATTTATGAAAAGAGAATTGGAAAAAATAATGATAGAGGATGTAGAATTTGCCTATGATTCTGAAAAAGAGTATATCAAAGACGGACACGCCTATTGTAAAGTCTGCCACGAAAGAAAAGACGGTGATGTAATGGAATTTTTCGGAAACAAAATGATATTAAGGGTAGCTTGTAAATGTGATAGAGAAATAGAGAAACAAAAGAAACGAAGAGAAAAACAGATGGAAATTGAAAGGTTAAAAAGAACCTGCTTCAATTCCATGAGGGAGTGGTCATATACCTTTGAAAATTATCAGGGAGAAGAAAATCAAAGCCTCATGATTGCAAAGAATTTTGCAGAAGATTATGAGAAAATGAAAAAAGAAAATATCGGACTTCTCTTTTATGGCTCTGTAGGAAGCGGAAAGACCTATCTTGCCTGCTCCATTGCAAATAGCCTTATTGAACAGTATCAAATAAGTGTTAAGATTAGAAATTTTGCGCAGATTATCAATGAACTTCAAAAGAGCAGCTTTGACTTTGATAAAAACGCATATATTGAATCCCTTGTAAATACTTCCGTTCTTATCTTAGATGACTTGGGAATTGAAAGGGATACAAGCTATGCTAAAGAGCAGGTATATAACATTGTCAATAGCAGGTACTTAAAACAGAAACCAACAATTTTCACAACAAATCTTTCCTACGACACAATTCAAAACTGCAAGGACAGTGTTGAATATCAAAGAATCTATTCAAGAATTATTGAAATGTGTATTCCCGTTATGGTTGTAGGCGAGGATTTCAGAAAGTTTATTCAAAGAGATAAGCTAACTCGCAATAAAGATAGATTACTGAACGGAGGTGAAAGGACTTGATCAATGAAGAAATTGCAAGAAAAACGCTCAACATGGAAGTGAGAGCCGGCAAAGTAACAGGCAAGATACTTTTGGATTTGATAAGGAAATTACTGAAAGAATCAGAAAAAATCGGTGGACTCGAAAAGCTTGTTGGGAGTAAAGGGAATGAAGTAAAGCTAAAAGATATGGTTAAAAAAGGACAGCTTGAAGAGATACCAGTAGAAGAAACAGAATTGAAGGAACTAAAAAAAGAACTGAACAGATATGGAATTAAGTTTTCGGTAATGAAAGATAAAGAATCAGGTAAATACTCAGTGTTCTTTCAAGCGAAAGATATGAAAGTGATGGACAAAGCATTTAAGCACGCCCTTTCAGAATCAGAAAAGAAAACGGAAAGGAAAGAATCTATTCATAAAAACATTGAGAAGTTTAAGGAGATGGCTAAAAATTCTGTTTCTAAAGATAAAATCAAGAACAAGCAAAAGGAGCAGAGCCTATGATAGAGAAAATACTAAAGGACATCAAAGGCTTGTTTAAGGTGCAGGATAAGGCAAAGTTTCTAAAGCAGAACATTCCCTATCTTGCATTTTTCTATGTTGGCAATATCTTCTCTCACCATATACGAGCCTATACTGGTGGCGATGTAATAGACAAAATCTTTCAAGGGATATTAGAGCTTAACACCATGAGCTTTATTCCAAGCATTAATCTAACTGACATTCTAATAGGCATAGGAGTAGCAGCTTTAATTAAATTCATTGTCTACAGCAAAGGCAAAAATGCAAAAAAGTTCAGACAGGGAAAAGAGTATGGTTCAGCAAGATGGGTTGCATAATATTAACTGAACAGGAGTGATATATAGACACGAGAAAAGGAGGATAATGCCATGATAGAATATCACAATAAAATTACAGCACTATACTCCCGCCTTTCAGTTGGTGATGAAGATAGAGACGGTGGCGAGAGTAATAGTATTGTAAATCAAAAAGCCTTTTTAGAAAGGTATGCAAGAGAAAAAAAGCTGATAAACATTCGCCACTATATCGACGATGACGAAAGCGGTAGGTTCTTTGACCGTTCAGCCTATACACAGATGATAAGCGATGTAGAGCAAGGCAAAATAGGAATTGTCATCATGAAAGATATGACAAGATGGGGAAGAGATTATTTCCAAGTAGGAAATGCGATGGAGATATTTAGAAGAAACAATGTACGCTTTATCGCTATCAATAACGGAATAGACAGCATTGACCAAAACACATTGGAATTTGCCCCATTTATCAACATCATGTCAGAGTGGTATGCAAGAGACATCAGCAAGAAAGTAAAGACAGGAATTAAAACCAAAGGAGCAGACGGAAAGCCTGTCGCAACAGAAGCCCCATACGGCTATATAAAAGACCCTGAGAACAAAGATTATTGGATCGTTGATAAAGAAGCTGCCGAAGTTGTAAAACTCATTTTCAGGCTATTTATGGAGGGGAAAAACAGAAATCAGATAGCTGTTTACCTGAAAGAAAAAGAAATACTAACCCCAACCTTTTATATGAAACAACAAGGCAGAGGAACAGCAAAAAACAAACCACTAAATGAAGAAAACAGATATAACTGGAACAAAGCAACTCTAACACGCATACTGAAAAGACAAGAGTATTGTGGTGATGTAGTCAACTTCAAGACCGAAAAGCATTACAGAGATAAGAGAAACCATTATGTAGATAAAAGCAAATGGCAAATAACAGAAAATGTGCATGAGCCGATAATAGATAGAACTACCTTTGAAAATGTAGAGCGTATGTTAAAAAATGCACCTGTAAAAAGACCAAACGGAGATGGAGAAATTCACGCACTTTCAGGCTTGATGTACTGTAAAGATTGCGGAACAAAAATGCACATTCGCACCATACACAAAAATGGAAGAGTACAGCATGTAACCTATTGCAGTGAATATGCCAAAGGGAAAGCAAAGCACCCCAAATGCAACTCCCCACACCGAATTGATGTTGATGAGGTTATGGAAAATATCGCAGAAGTCTTGCGAAAGATAGCACAGTATTCTTTGGAAAACAAAGCAGAATTTGAGAAACTTGTAAAAGAGAGTCTGTATAAAGAACAGACCGAAGAAGTCAAGAAAAATCAAAAGCGTATGCCACAAATCACAGATCGAATGGAACAGATAGAAAGAGTGATGAATAAACTCTATGAAGATAATGCACTTGGAAATCTGGATACAGAACGCTATGAGCAGTTATCAAGAAAGTATGCAGAAGAATACTACACCTTAAAAGCAGAAAAAGAAGAAATCAAAGAACGCTTATCCGAATGTGAAAATGCAAACCAAAGAGCAAAGAAATTTATCAGACTTGCAGAAAGCTATTCCAACTTTGAAGAACTTACCCCTACCATTATCAATGAGTTTATCAGTAAAATCGCAGTGCATGAAAGAGATGTAAAAAGAGCAAAATATGTAGTTCAACGAATAGAGGTTTATTTTAACTATATCGGAAAATTTGAAAATGAACTTACAAAACAGATAGAGCCGACAGAACAAGAAATGATACAGATGAGGGAAGAAATAGAAGAAGCAAGGAGAGAAAAATCACGAGCTTATCATAGGGCATATTCTAAAGCATACAGAGCCAAAAATCTTGAAAAGTGCCGAGAGTATGAAAAATTAAAAGCAAGAGAATACAGAGCAAAAAAGAAACTACAAGCAACAACCTAAAACCAAATATCAATTAATCGCAAAAGAGGTTTCCTAATCACAGGAAATCTTTTTTTTGTGCAAGTCGAAAGGAGGAACTAAATGGCAGAAAATGAGAAAACAGATATTAAAGAAATACAGACAGAACAACATCAAAAGCCCGATGGCATTCTTACAAAGAAGATAAATGGAAAGACCTTTGTAACAGAGATATATTTTGATAAAAAGAGTAAAGAGACATTTCAAGATAAGCTGTTCAAAGTAATACATTCAAAGGACAAATAGTAGTGAGTAGAGAAATATGACAGTAGAAAAATATCGAAAAAAATGCTATAATATTAGTCAATATAGATAAACAAATTAGAATTTGTAGAGGTAATTAAATGTTAATAAAGATAGCAATACTTAGGGGAATTATTCCTTTAATCATAATGACAATAATATCAATAATAATGAAATATCAAGGGATAGATCCTTTCCAGGTTAGAGGGACATTCATAGTTGGTATCATTATAGCTTCGGTAGCTGCAGCTTCTGTAATATATGAAATCGAAAATTGGTCATTGTTTAAGCAATCAGTCATACACTTCTTAATTATGCTGGTAACAGTGTTGCCTTTATTATATATAAGTGGTTGGTATAAATTGAATAGTGTTTTAGACTATGTAAAAGTATTTGGAATATTTTTATTTGTAGGTATAGTTTTATGGACTATTTCATATTTTATTTTTGGGAAAACTTTAACTAAATAAATCCCAGTTTGTAGAACTAACAATTTAATAAAAATTACCACAGGAACAGTAAATCAAAAAAGGTTTACTGTTTTTCTTTGCTCAAAATTAGAAAGAGAGGAAACGAGAAAATGAAAAACATAGAAGAAAAAATCTTAATGGCAGATGAAGAAATCAGGCAGTTACAAAACAAAAGGAAAAAGCTCATCAGTCAGCAGAAACAGGAAGAAAGAAAAAAGAGAGATAAAAGGATATATGAAAAAGGAGCAGTCTTTGAAAGCATATTTACAGAAAGTAAGAATTTAACCAAAGATGAATTTTATCAGCTAATCACATCTCTAATTCGTAAAGAAGAAGCTAATATCAAAATTAAAAAAATCATTGAAAGCAGAGAAGAAACGGAAAATCAAAACACCGAAACCCAAGAGGAAGAAACGGACATAGAGGAATAGTCCCTTGTTTACAAGGGCGCACATATACACCTTAACAGGTGCGTGCGTTCTCCGAAGGCTCTTAGCAGAGGGCATATCAGCTAACGCTGATACAGGGGGAGCTACACTCCCCTACGGAAATAAATTTCCTACCCCTTGTGTACTTCCCAAAAGAAATCGGATAAAAAGCTATCCGATTTTTTTAGGAAGTTCTATCTATCTCCACCATAACCATATCAGAAAATGGAAAGGAGGTTTTTTACTATGGCGATATATCATCTTTGCATAAAGATTATTTCAAGAGGTAAAGGCAAAAGTGCAGTAGCAGCTTCCGCCTATCGAAGTGGCGAGAAGATAAAAAACGAATATGACGGTATAGTCCATGACTTTACAAGAAAAGGTGGAATAGCCCATACAGAAATTCTTTTACCACAAAATGCACCACAGGAATTTTCAGATAGAGGGACATTATGGAATAGTGTTGAAAAAATAGAAAAGAGTAAAAACTCACAACTTGCAAGAGAAATTGAAGTAGCCTTACCCAAAGAATTAGACCGAGAGAAACAAATAAATCTTGTACGAGAATATGTAAAAGAAAATTTTGTAAAAGTAGGTATGTGTGCCGATATTGCAATACATGATAAAAATGATGGAAACCCACATTGTCATATATTACTTACCATGCGACCACTAAACGAGGATACAACATGGGGAGCAAAATCAAAAAAGGAATATATCCTTGATGAAAACGGAGAAAAAGTAAAACTCAAAAATGGAAATTACAAAACACGAAAAATCAATACAACAGATTGGAATGAGCAAGACAAAGCAGAAGAGTGGCGAAAAGCATGGGCAGATATCACAAACAAATATCTTGAAGAAAACAGCATACAGGAGAAAGTGGATCATCGCTCTTATCTAAGGCAAGGAATAGAACAAATACCGACCATTCATTTAGGAGTATCAGCAACACAAATGGAAAAGAAAGGCATATCCACAGACAGAGGATACATCAACAGAGAAATCATACATCAAAACAAGATATTAAAAGAAATCTCAAGAAGAATAAAGGCATTGCTAAATTGGATAAGGGGAATTGGAAAAGAAGAAAATACAGAAAATGAAAATACAAAGTTCACCCTCCCACTCAAAGAAAATTTGCAGTCAATCTTTGAAAATCTTATCCGTGAAAATGCAGATAAGAATAATGCTGATTTAGAAAAATATATTGAGAGTTATCAGCTACTCAAAGATAAAAATATCACTTCATTATCCCAGCTAAAAGAAAGTATAGTTACCTTACGAGATAAGAATTACAAGACCACAAGAGCCTTAAAAGATACCGAAAAGAAAGTTGATGATAAAACAAAACTCATAGACCAGTCAGAAAAATATTTGAAGCATAAGGACACCTACAAAGCCTATACCAAGACAAAGAAAAGCAAACAGGGGAATTTTTATAACGAGCATACGGCAGAAATTATTTTATTTGAAAGTGCTAAGAAATATTTGAAAGACCATTTAGGAGAAAGTAAAACCTTAGCCATCAGTAAATGGAAATCAGAACTTGCCACTTTGAAGAAAGAGAAAAAGAACCTATACAGTCAAATATTGGAGATACGAGAAGAAGTTGAACAGGCTGAAAAAGTTAAAACCTGTATAGAGCAAATAGAGGGACACGAAAAGCGACTATCACAGGTAAAGAGGAATGAGTTAGACCTATAAAACTAAGTGAAAAAATGGTATAATATTAAAAAAGATAGAAAGGGGGCTTTGACACTGAGTAAAAATAAAACAGCTACATTTTTTGCAATATTAGCAGCAGCATTATATGCAATCAATGTACCAATATCGAAAATATTATTAGCAAATGTGTCTCCGACAATGCTTGCCGGTTTTTTGTATTTAGGAGCAGGTGTTGGTATTGGGATATTACTTGGAATAAAGAAAACTCAAAACAAATTGACTGACGAAAAATGGCTTAATATAAATGATTTACCTTATACAATTGCAATGGTTGTTCTTGATATAGCAGCACCGATATTTCTGATGTTTGGCATTGCCAATACAAATTCTGCTAATGTCTCGTTAATTAATAACTTTGAAATTGTTGCAACATCGGTCATTGCCCTTTTGATTTTTAAGGAAAAAATTTCTAAAAGATTATGGATTGCTATTGTCCTTGTACTTTTATCAAGCGTCATTCTTAGCTTTGAGGGGATGGAAGCATTAGCACTGAATAAAGGTTCAATGTTTGTTTTATGTGCTTGTATTTGTTGGGGGATTGAGAATAATTGTACAAGAAGTATAAGTGATAAAAGTTCTGAGGAAATTGTGTTAATAAAAGGAATTTTCTCGGGTATTGGCAGTATTGTTATTGCTTTTATCATTGGAGAACATCTACCTGAAATACTATATATACTTGCGGTTATGTTACTTGGTTTTGTGGCATATGGTTTAAGTATAAATTTTTATATTATGGCACAAAAGAACTTGGGTGCAGCAAAAACAAGTGCATTTTATTCTATAGCACCATTTTTAGGAGTGGGATTTAGTTTTATTATTTTGGGTGAAAGACCAACAGTAAAATTTTATATCGCCCTCGGCATTATGATAATCAGCACATTGATTATGATAAAAGATACGCTTGGTAACGAAAAAATATATAATGGATATGTCCATACCCACCAGCATAAGCACGGAAAAGTAGTACATTCGCATGAGCATAGACATTTTATATTTAACCCTATGCATATACACAGTCATTCTCATGCAAACACATAAATGATTGGAAAATGGCTTAACTTATATAACCGTTAAGAAATAAGCATAATACAACAAAGAGAAACAGTGAATCAAAAAAGGTTTACTGTTTTTCTTTGCTTAAAAGTTAATACGGCTTACAGAAAGAGCGTCCATAAATATAAAAAGGTACTTGACAAAACGCTTCCTGGGGAACGAGAAAAGATATAGAACCGTATATGGATGAAAAGTTCCAGAACAATATCTTGCTTACACAAACAGAACGATTAACTATGAACGGCAGACCAGCTAATCCAAAGTATGCAAGAAATAAAAATGTTTTGGTTATAGGTGGTTCAGGCTCCGGAAAGACAAGATTTTATGTAAAACCGAACTTAATGCAAATGCACTCGTCATATTGCGTGACCGATCCTAAAGGAACAATAGTCCTTGAGTGTGGCAAGATGCTTGAAGATAATGGCTATGAGATTAAAATTCTAAATACCATAAACTTCAAAAAGTCTATGAAGTACAATCCATTCGCATATATCCGTTCTGAAAAAGATATTCTAAAGCTTGTTCAGACAATCATCGTAAACACGAAGGGCGAGGGAGAAAAAGCAGGTGAGGACTTTTGGGTGAAAGCTGAGAAACTCTACTATACGGCACTTATCGGATATATCTGGTATGAGGCTCCAAGAGAAGAAAAGAACTTTGCAACACTACTTGATATGATAGACGCTTCAGAGGTAAGAGAAGATGATGAAACCTACATGAATCCGATTGATAGACTCTTTGAAGCATTGGAAAAGAAAGAACCGACACACTTTGCGGTGAAGCAATATAAAAAGTACAAATTGGCTGCTGGAGTAATAGAATTAAGGAGAACACTTAATCACTGTTTTAGTGAAATATGTACTTCTTAATTCTTTTTTATTTAAGAAATTAAGAGGAAGGAGGAAAAAGTGAGGAATTTTGAAAAGATAACAGCACTCTATGAGAGATTAAGTCGAGATGATGAACTTGAAGGAGAAAGTAACTCAATCGTTAATCAAAAGAAAATCCTTGAAGAATATGCAAGTAAGAATAATTTAACCAACATCATCCATTTTACAGATGACGGAATAAGCGGGACACAGTTTGACAGACCGGGATTTATGGCAATGATGAACGGAGTCAATCAAGGAAATATTGGTTGTATCATTGTAAAAGATATGAGCAGACTTGGCAGAGATTATCTCAAAGTTGGTCAATGTATGGAGATACTAAGACAAAAGGGCGTAAGACTAATCGCTATCAATGATAATGTAGATAGTTTTTACAGAGAAGATGATTTTACTCCCTTTAGAAATATCATGAATGAATGGTATGCAAGAGATACATCAAGAAAAATACAATCGACTTTCAGGTCAAAAGGCGAAAGTGGGAAACATACTGCAAGCACACCGCCTTATGGCTATATCAAAGATGAAAAAGATAAAAACAAATGGATTGTAGATGAAAAAGCAGCCGAGATAGTAAGACGAATATTTAATCTTACAATGGACGGAGCAGGACCATACAAAATAGCAAAGATACTGGAAGCGGACAAGATAGATATACCCGCTTATCATCAGCAAAAAATGGGATATGGATTACATCAAAGCAAAAACTTTGAACATCCCTATCGTTGGTGCAGCTCAACAATAGCAAGCATTTTAAAGAAACAGGAATACTTGGGGCATACAGTCAATTTCAAAACAAGAAAGCACTTCAAGGACAAGAAAAGCAAATATGTATCCGAGGATAACTGGCTTATTTTTGAAAATACACACGAGCCAATCATAGACCAAGAAACCTTTGATAATGTGCAAAGGATAAGAGGAAATGTAAAAAGGTATCCTGACGGTTGGGGAGAATATCACCCACTCACAGGACTAATGTATTGTGCAGATTGTGGGAGCAAGATGTATGTTCATAGAACAAGCAATTATAAGAATATTCCCTATTACACTTGCAGTGCCTATACTAAAACACCATGTGGCACACTTTGTCCATCAGCTCATAGGATAAAAGCAGAAGTAGTCTTAAATCTTATCCAAGAAACATTAAAAGATATAAAAAATTATCTTGATGAAGATAATGAAGCCTTTCTCCATTCCATTCAAAACGAAATGGAAGAAACCGAGAAAATGGAAATGGAGAAGAAAAAGACAAGGCTCACAGATAGTAAAAACAGACTTCAGGAACTGGAACGCTTAATGTGTCGAATATACGAAGATATGATATTGGAGAAGATACCGAACACCCGATATGAAATCTTAAACAATCAGTATGAAACAGAGCAAAGGGAACTTAGCAAAGAAATCGATGGGTTGGAAAAAGCCATCAAGCGATACGAAAAAGAAACCGATAGAGCCAAGAAGTTTATCCGGTTGATTGAACGCTATGATAACTTTGACGAACTGACACCGACCATCATTAACGAGTTTGTAGAAAAAATCTTAGTCCACGAACGAGATCGAAAGGGCAGTCAAACCGCCAATCAGAAAGTCGAAATCTACTTCAACTTTATCGGGAATTATGAACCGCCGAAAGAAGAATTATCCGAAGAAGAAATGCAGAAATTAACAGAGGAGGAAGAAAAAGAACGAGCAAGAAAAGACCGACTTCATCAAAACTACCTCAAGCGTAAAGCAAACGGCAAGCAAAAAGAATATGAGGAAAGATATAAGGCAAGGAGAGAGGAGAAAAAAACAGGAGAAGCTAAAGGTTTTGAAAAGACTATGAAAAAGCATAAAATAACAAGATTAAAATCAATTGACAATTTGTCAGTTTAGATGTATTATATAAATAATAGGAGGTATAAAATGAGAGATGTAAAAGAACCTGAAATACGACGTGCAGAGATTATGGATGCTGCAATGATACTCTTTATGGAGAAAGGATATACTAATACAACAACTCAGGATATAGTTGATAAAGTAAATATATCAAGAGGGTTGTTATATTATCACTTTAAGAATAAAGAGGATATCTTATATTGTCTTGTAGAACAATATTCAGATAGACTACTGAAAGATATTTATATTATTGCTTATGATGAAGATAAAACTGCCATAGAAAAAATCAGATCTTTTATAGATGTCACAATTATATCTTCAGAAAATATTTCAGCAGAGGGTACAGTGCTACAAAAAACAATTGACCTTAAAGAAAATCAATATATGATAGATAAGTTATCCCATAAGCTTGTTGAAAAACTGACAATATATTTTGAAAAGATTATAAATCAAGGAATAATGGAAAGAGTTTTTTCTGTAAAATATCCATTAGAAACAGCAGAGTTGCTTATGACAGCTTATGTTTTTGTTTCAAATAACATAAGTATAAGATATTTAAAGGAAGAACCTGTTGATAACTACTTAAATGCATTTAAGATAATGCTTGAACAAAGCTTAAATACGAAAAAGCTCTTTAGTAATTAAAAAAGAATAGAATGTTTGCAAGGAGAATAATTTGCCGATAGCTACTGATACACAAGTTATCGGTTTTATTTCAAGGAATAACTGACAAATTGTCAATGGAGGTGGAAATTATGTTAGAGATAAAGAATTTTAGTAAATTCTATGGGAACAAAAAGGCTGTTGAAAACTTATCCATTTCAGTACAGTCTGGAGATATTTATGGATTCATTGGTGCAAATGGAGCCGGAAAAACTACAACGATAAAAGCGGTAGTTGGAATTCATGATTTTGAGAATGGAAGTATAACGATTGACGGGCATTCTATTAAAGAAGAGCCTGTTATTTGTAAGAAAATAATGGCATACATTCCGGATAATCCGGATTTATATGAACATCTGACAGGATTTCAGTACATCAATTTTATTGCTGATTTATTTGAAGTTTCTACTGAAATACGCAGAGAAAGAATTCAGAGATACGGCGATTTATTTGAAATGACGAAACATCTTTCGGGAATGATATCTTCGTATTCACATGGCATGAAGCAAAGAACGGCGATTATTTCTGCACTGGTGCATTCTCCAAAGTTACTAATTTTAGATGAACCTTTTGTTGGACTTGATCCGAAAGCAACTTTTCTACTAAAGAAAATAATGCACGAATGCGTATCAGATGGAGGAGCTATTTTCTTTTCAACACATGTATTGGATGTTGCAGAAAAATTATGTAATAAAATTGCAATTATAAAAAATGGAAAGTTAATTGCGAGCGGAAATACAGAAGAAGTCAAAGGCAATAAATCTTTGGAAACTTTTTTCATGGAGGTGCAGGATAATGAGCAAAATTTGGATACTAATTAGAGCACAATTGATAAATTTCTTTCCGATCAACGAAATGAAAGAGCCGGGAAATAAAAAACAAAGTTCAATTGTTATTGCAAGTTTTGGAATAATAACTCTTGCTATATTTTTCTTTGTTTATAATATCATAACAGCCAAAACATTGGTACAACTGGGACAGCAGGAGTTGATACCGGCATATATGGTATCGGTATCAAGCTTTGCAATATTATTTTTGACAATATTTTATTCGAATGGGATTTTATTTGGCAGTCGTGATATGGAAAATCTTTTGTCATTGCCTGTAAAAAGTTCGGATATTATAAGCAGCAAGTTTATGTTTATGTATTTATTGAATTTTTTAATAGGATTGATGTTTATGCTTCCGGGGGGAATTGTTTGGGTGGTAAACGGAAGTTTAAATGCATTACAGATTATATTGTATTTTACTTCCATAATTTTTGTTCCGTTGATACCTATGTGTATAGCAGCATGTATGGGAATCATTATTGTTGTTGCTTCATCTTTCTTTAAGAGAAAAAATGTTATTGCTTTAATTTTTTCATTTGCAATGATAGGGATAATTGGATATATTGCAGTGTCAGCTATGAAATCAGGTAATGAAAATAGTATTGGGATTATGCTTTCTAAGCAAATTACCGGATTGTACCCGTTATCTAAGCTATTTATGGAATACTATAATTTTCCAATTTACATTGGAGTAGGATTATTTATTGTTCTTTCAATAGTATTTTTTTATATATTTGCCAAAGTGGTTTCATTGAAGTATGGGTTGCTTAATACTCTTGCTAAAACAACAACAAGATATTCTGACAACAAAAATTCGAATAATAGAAAATCAGTATTTTTTGCCCTATATAAAAAAGAAATGGGACTGTTTCTAAATTCATATATGGCAGTATTGAATGCAGGTCTTGGTGTAATACTTTTATGTGTTTTCAGCATATTTCTTCTTTTTAATTCTTTACAACAAATAGGGGAATATTCGGGAATCGAAAATGTTAATGAATATCTTTCAAATTTTGCTCCGATGTGTATTGCTTCAATGTTTTTACTTAGTTGTCCGGCAGCATTTTCCATATCTTTAGAAGGTAAAAATGTTTGGATTTTGCAAAGTTCTCCTATTAGGGTAAAAACGATTTTAAATTCTAAGATTGCAGTAAATCTTACGCTTCATTTAATTGGATATATTGTTTCTGTGTTTATATTTTTGCTAAAGCTTGATATGGAAATTATTCAAACCATCAGTTTAATAATTGTTCCTATTTGTTATTCCGTTTTTATAACAGTGATTGGAATTTCTTTGAATAAAAAATTTCCCAACTTTGAATGGGAAAGTGAGATGATGATAGTAAAACAGAGTATGCCTGTTATTGTATCTGCAATTATTGGAATGGCTGCATTAGTTATACCAATTCTTTTCCATTGGTTTTTGCATTTTTCTATAGTACCTACATTATTGGGAGTAGCACTTATTTTGCTCGTTATTGCGGGTGGCGTTTATATAAAAACTTGTAGATTAAATTTTTAGTTTAAGGAGGAGATGTTCTATGAAAAAAATTATTAAAAGATATAATGGTGTTTATTTCAATATTAAGTTTATTTGCAATATTTCAGGAATAAAAGATGATAGATTTAGTTAGTATATTTGATTCCCTATCAAATCCCATTAGAATGGATATTTTATTAATTATTTCTAATAAAAATTTAACTGCTGGAGAAATAGCAAGTCATTTTAAATTAGAAAAAGCAACTATATCTTATCATCTATCTTTATTAAAAAAGAGTAAATTAATTACCGACAGTAGATATAAAAATTATATCTATTATTCAATTAATAGGGATACATTTGTAGAAGTTATAAGGTGGTTAGATAAATTTTAGGAAAATAGAAAGCTATTGACAAATAGAAAGGAGATTTGCCATGAAAAAAAGATTTTTGAAAGATGTATTAGTGCTGATAGGAATGATGTTTGTAATATTTATTATTTGCATATTTCTTCCAGAGAAAATTCCTGTTCATTTCAATACAAAAGGAACCCCTGATATGTTTGCTAATAAATATTATCTTCTATTCGCTACAGTTATTCCATACTCTGCATATTGGAAATTTGTACGAGGAAGGAAAAATAAAAACGAATGAAAATATATCCATATTTACAAATTGCATCAGTGTTAAGAGCGACTATTTTAAGAGGAGATTATGCTCCGGGACAACAGATGCCACCTATAAGGGCTTTAGTACAGAGGGAGGTATGTAATCCTGCAACAGTTCAAAAAGCTTTAAAAGTTCTTGAGAAACAGGGACTAATTGTTAGTCGTGGAAGTAAAGGATATTTTGTTATTGAAAGTGATCAGAAAATAATTGAGTTAAGAAATCAGTATTCGAATACACTAACAAAAATGTTGTTGGAAAAACTATATGAGTTAGGATTTTCGGATACTGAGATAATCAAGATGTTTGAAGAATATGTTGCAACTAAAAATAAATGATTAGCATGGAAAAACTAATCTAAGAAGGGAGAAAGATTTGATTTATATAAGTTTTATGGAAGGATAAATAATGGGAACATCAAATTCTGTTATTAGCATAAGATATATTTATCCTTTTTTATGTTTGTAATTGCTTACACATAGTAATATCATTTTATCAAAACCAACAAAGTAGAAAATCATATAAAGTATTAGTTTTTAACCTAAGAGGACATTTTACGCCAAAGTGTAGAAGTCCTCCTTTTTTATTCTCAAAAAGCAAAAACAGAGAGCAGAAAAAGGAGGATAGCACAATGGGTAAAAAAGAATATCACATCTATGTTAGAGGGAAAGCTGTACCTGTAAGTGAAGAAGTATATAAAGCCTATTGGAAGATAACCGAGCATGAAAAATATCTTCAGAGAAAGGATTGGAAGTATGACGTGATTCCATTTTCAGCAATGGATTATGACGGACACTTTGTAGATAACATCATAGATGAAAGAATAGACTTAGAAAAAATTGTAGAGGTCAAAATGCAGATCGAAGAATTAAACAAGGCATTAGCTACACTCACAAAAAAAGAAAGAGAGCTGATAGAAGCCATTTTCTACAAAGAAGAAAGTCTCAGGTCGATTGGCAAAAAAGAAAAAGTAAGCTATCAAGCAATTGGGAAAAGGAGGGATAGGATTTTAGAAAAACTAAGAAAACTTTTAGAAGATAAATTCTAAAGAGATGGGAAAGGTTAAGTATCAAAGAAAGGTGCTTAGCCTTTCTTTGTTTGGAACACAACAATATTGAAATGGAGGAATGAAAAATGAAAGAGTTAGAAAATGTAATGAGCCAGTTGGAAAAAGAAACTAAGAAAAAAGAACAGGCGGAAAACAAAATCAAGCAACTAAGACAAAAGAAATCACAGCTAAAAAGAAAGGCGGACACGAAACGAAAAGTAGAAAAAGGAGGCGTGTTTGAGAAATTTGAAAAACAGATAACCGGAGCAGAAGAAAATACAGATAATGATTTAATCTATGCCTTTTTAGATTATGTACTTTCCGATAATCGAAATAGAGAAAAGCTAAAAGAACTTACAGAAATTCATTTAAAAGAAAAAGAAATCTACTTAGAAGAAAATTCAAATCTTAAAGAGGAAAATGCAAATGATGATTTTGAAGAACTGACAGAGGAAGAATAAGAAAAGACAAAAATGTATTAGAAACTAAGATAGAGCAAAGTGAGAAACATTTTAACACTTTGCTTTTTTGTGGATTTGAAAAATCTACAAAAAGCAAAGTTCACAGGGGTCTAAGGGGGAGTAGCTCCCTTGAACAAATAAAAATGCTTTAGCGTTTTTGTTTCCTTAGCGGAGCTATAAGCTTTCCGCAGGAACGCAAAGCACCGTAGTCAAACGGTGTATCTTTGCGCCCTTTGAAAAAGGGAGCGAAGATACGACCTGAACATTAGGATAGTAAAATCCCAAAATTGAAAACAGATAAAGGAGGAAAAGACAATGGAAATCAAAAGTTTGCATACCCATGTAGATATTGTGGCAAGGTCAAAAGGGCATAGCGTGATTGCAAAAGCTGCATACAATGCAAGAGATAAATTACAAGATGAATACTATGGAAAAACACATGACTATTCTAAAAAAGAAGACCTTGTATTCTCAAAAATATTTCTGCCGGAACATATCCCGAAAGAGTTTTCAAACAGAGAATACCTATGGAATAGTGTTGAAAAAATAGAGAAAAGTAAAAATTCACAACTTGCAAGAAATCTGCTCTTTACACTTCCAAGAGAATTAAATGAACAGGACAGAATAAAATTAATCAGCGAATTTATAGAAGAAAACTTTACTTCTAAAGGTATGATAGCAGACTGTAATATTCATAATCCTATGGCAAGCGATCATGAAGAACAACCACACGCCCATATCCTACTTACCCTTAGAGAAATAGACGAAAAAGGGAATTGGAAACCGAAATGCAGAAAAGAATATATCCTTGATGAAAACGGAGGAAAGATAAAACTAAAAAGCGGAAACTATAAATCAAGAAAAGTAAATTTGAACGATTGGAACAAACCTGACAAAGCAAAAGAGTGGAGAGAAAACTTTTCAAAGAAAGCAAACGAATACTTGGCAAGGAACAACATAAATAAAAGGATAGATCCACGCACCTTTAAAGAACAAGGCAGAGAAGAACTCCCGCAAATTCATTTAGGCACAAGCAGTTATCAGATGGAGAAAAAAGGCATACAGACAGAGAGAGGAAACCAAAACAGAAAAATCATCGCCTTGAATTTAGAATTTAGAAAATTAAAAGAGGAGCTATCCAAACTTACATCTTGGATAGGCTCGTTACTTGGAAGTCTGCAAGTAAAATATGATGAATACAAACAGGAGAAAAAAGAAGAATATGAGAACAAGGCGGAACTCTTTAATCTCTATGAGTACATCAGTATTTATTATGACTTACAGGGAGAAAAAGCAAGAAAGTTAAATCCCTATGCAAGCAACAAAAAGATAGGTGCAGACCTAAGACGATTTTCCAAAGCAAGAATATATCTGAAAGATAACAATCTTAAAACCATAGCCGACCTACAAGAAAAGATAAGCACATTACAATCCCAAAATAAGAAGGTTAGTCAAGACATTAAGGCGAAAACCACAAGAATAGAAAACTTAAATAAATGCTTTGCCTATGTGGACATCATCAAGGATAACAAAAAAGTCTTTGAGGAATGGAACAGTAAATCCCTATTCAAAGACAGCTTTTACAATTCCCATAAAGATGAGATAGATAAATATAAAAGAGCAAGGGCAATTCTTGAAAAGATAACAGGCTCATCGGCGATTAAGTCTAAAGACTGGAAAAAAGAAATCCAAAGCCTTGAAGATGAAATATCGAAACTCAACAGACAATCTCAATCAATCAAAGAGGAATACGAAAGTATTAACCATATCAAGTATGCCGTCAAGACAGTCAATGAGGATTATGGAATAGATTTATCCATTGAGATTGACAAGGCAATCAAGAGAGGAGAAAAACAAAGTGTCATTGCACAGATTAAGAAATATCAGGAGCAACAAGAAGCCTACGAAAAACGAAAGGAAAAGACAAAGAACTATTACAGGAATGAGGAAAGATGAAGTCCCAAAATGGGATAACATCGTAAATAAGATAAGCAGACGCACTGTTTCGGTGCATAAGAGGAACGAAAGGAGAGAAAAATGGCAGATAACAGAAGATACTATTGGTTAAAGCTGAAAGAAGATTTTTTTACAGACAAGAGAATAAAAAGACTAAGAAGAATATCAGGAGGAGATACCTATACAATCATTTACCTCAAATTGCTTTTGCTTAGCCTAAAAGATAGTGGAAAACTGTATTATGACGGAGTAGAAACAGACTTTATCAAAGAGCTTGCCTTAACGATTGATGAAACAGAAGATGATGTAATGGTTACAGTGAACTATCTTATGGCACAAGGATTGATGGAGATAATCACAGAAAATGACGAGTATTTTTTAACAGAAATCCCAAGTCTTATAGGTTCAGAAACAGCGTCTACAAGGCGTTCGAGAAAATCGAGAGGACAAAAAGCGTTGCAATGCAACACTAATGCAACACATTGCAACCTTTTGCAACAAAATTGCAACGGAGATATAGAGAAAGAAATAGATATAGAGTTAGAAAAAGAGGGGGAGATAGAAAAAATATCCCCCGTTTTTTACGGAGAATATAAAAATGTTTCCTTAACAGATGAAGAATATGGAAAGTTAAAGGATAAAATGCAAGGTCATAGGGAGAAAATGATAGAAAAGCTTTCGACTTATATGCAAAGCACAGGAAGAAACTACAAAGACCATTATGCGACCTTAATTCATTGGTATGAACAAGATAAAGGGAAATTAAAGGAGTGCAGTAAATCAACAGTATATACCCTTGAAGATTATGACAAGGGAGAACATTTATAATCTCATATAAGACGGTGGAGAGGCTTTTTTAGAGCGTTAATGGTAAAAGAGGTATCAGAATATAGCTAAGTGTGAAAACATCATGTGAGGGCTTAAAATTGCAGTATGGAAAAATCATCGTATTTATGATAAAATGACAGTGATATGATAATAAACTCAGTTATAAAGAGAGGATATATAAATGCGAATTCAATTTACAGTAAACGATGAAGAACTGAAAATTTTAACTAAAAAAGTTATAGAGGGTAATTACCCAAGTATTAGTGAATATTGTAAGTGTAGCAGTTTACAAGAAAATACAAGTTATGTTGACTTATATAATACCTTACTAAATAAAATAAGCTTTTTGCCGAAAGACAAAGAATTTGTTTTACGAGAGTTAATAGCAACACCGCCGGCTTTGATTGGCAGATGGTTTTATGAAAATGTAAATAAGGGACTTGTGAAAAATGTAGAACACATCGGAAAAGCTGAAGGTGGAGTAGAAAAATATAAAAAGATATGAGACTTATTTCAAAAAGCTACGCAGTGCGTGGCGGATTGGAAAAGATATTTAGATAATTTTGGAGGTGCATTTCATGGCAGATGAAAATAAAGAGATAGTTATTGTAGATGATAAAACTATACAAGAAAAAATATATTTCATTCGTGGACAAAAAGTAATGCTTGATACAGATTTAGCTGAAATATATGGTTATGAAACTAAAAACTTTAATAGACAGGTAAAAAATAATATTGAAAAGTTTGAAGGCGAAGATTTTATGTTTCAATTGACCGAGAATGAGTTTGAAAACTTGAGGTGCAAAAATTTCACCTCAAGTTGGGGCGGCTCAAGGTACCTACCAAATGCCTTTACGGAACAAGGTATTTATATGCTTATGACTGTATTAAGGGGAGAACTTGCGATTAGGCAAAGCAGAGCCTTAATTAGAACATTTAAGCAGATGAAAGACTTCATTATTGAAAATCAAGATTTTATCGGTTCAAAAGAATTAGTCCAAATAGCTATTCAAACCAACCAAAACACAAATGATATTGCAGAAATAAAATCTCAAATGGCTACTAAAGAAGATTTGAAAAAAGTAATGGATAATTTTATCGATCCGGACACTTACAAGCATTTCCTTTTGATGAATGGAGATAAGATTGAAGCGGATGTTGCCTATACAAAAATATATAAGTCAGCAAAGAAAAGCATTTATGTAATAGATAACTATATAGGCTTGAAAACCTTAGAATTATTAAGAGCTGCAAAAGACAATGTTGAAATTATAGTCTTTAGCGACAATGTGAAAAATAAAGATATGCTTACAAAAAACATCCTAAATGATTTTAGAAGAGATTATCCAAATATCAACTTAAAAATGAAGGTTGCAGGCAAAAAATATCACGATAGATATATTGCAATAGACTATGGAACAGAAAATGAAGCCTTTTATCTTTGCGGAGCTTCATCAAAGGACGCAGGAAATAAAATATCAAGTATTACCAAGATAGAAGAATCCTCTAAGGATATGTATCATACAATGTTTGGTGGAATGTTAAACAATAAGAATTTGAAAATTTAATATGCAGATAACAGAATAGACAGTTATATGAGCTTTAAGCAAGGCGGTAGAAGTAAAAATCTATCGTCTTTTTTAATTGCAACAAACAGGAGGAAAACTATATGCAAGAAAATAAAAATGAACAGAATACAGGAACAAAGACGATAAAGAAAATTGGGAAAGTAACCTATGAGGTTGTTGTCCACTTTAATGAAAATGCAACGGAAACCATGCAAGACAAATTAAAACGCATCATGCTTAGAGAAATAGAGATGGAAAAACATCAAAAAGGCGATAAAAATGATTAGAAAGTCCTTGACAAGTTGTTACAGGAAAAACTGCCAAGTCTATTCTAATATCTTGTGGAGCAAGACTTGCCCCTTTTGACATAAGAGAGCTTAGAGAACTAATGAGTGAAGATGAACTTGAGCTTGATACAATGGGAGATAGAAAGACAGCACTCTTTGTTATCATCTCCGATACAGATGATACTTTTAACTTTGTGGTATCTATTATGTATTCTCAGCTATTTAACTTGCTATGTGATAAGGCAGATGATGTGTATGGAGGAAGATTACCTGTTCATGTAAGATTCCTACTTGATGAGTTTGCAAACATTGGCTTAATTCCAAAGTTTGAGAAGCTAATAGCGACAATCCGTTCCAGAGAAATATCAGCGAGTATAATTCTTCAAGCACAATCTCAGCTAAAGGCAATCTATAAAGATAATGCTGACACAATTGTGGGCAACTGTGATAGTACCTTGTTTCTTGGTGGTAAGGAAAAGACCACATTAAAGGAACTTTCCGAAACACTGGGAAAAGAAACGATAGATTTATATAACACATCGGAAACAAGGAGCAATCAAAAGAGTTTTGGACTTAATTATCAAAAGACAGGTAAGGAACTTATGAGCCAAGATGAAATTACAGTCATGGACGGCGGTAAATGTATTTTTCAGCTTCGTGGAGTCAGACCTTTTCTATCGGATAAATTCGATATTACAAAGCATAAGAACTATAAGCTGCTTGAGGACTATGACAAGAAAAACTTGTTTGATATAGAAAGCTATATGAAGCGAAAAGGGAAAGCAAAATTAAATAGAGAAACAGTTATTACAAGAGTGCAGTAAGTCTAAAAAACATAGATTTGCTGCTTTTTTATTACTCAAAGTCAGGAGGTAAGATGATAAGAATACGAAGTCCCACTAAGAAAAAAGTAAATAGGATGAGCATCAGCGATTGGAAAAGAAAAAACTCCAGTCGCTTTTTTATTGAAAAGAAAAGGAGAAATATTTAATGAAGCAAGAAATGATTAACATCAATGCCAATTTATTGGAAGAGCCCACTTTCTCAAGTTTTGACAAAGAGGGAGAAACTGTTGAGGTTGCAAACTTCACGCTTGTAAAAAAGTACGGGAAAGGCAAGGAGTATATCAACTGTGCAGCCTATGGAGAAAAATCGGAGAAAGCAAAGGACTTTGAAAAAGGCGATTTGATTCATATCTTTGGTTACTTTAAGAAGCGTGAAAAAGAGGGAAAGACTTACAAAAACTTTGTAGTGAAGTCATATAACAAGATTGAAAAGAAAGAAGAAAGCGAGGAGGAATAAATTATGGAATTTTTTACACAGGCAGTTAATGTATTAAAGATTTTGGTAATGGCAGTAGGTGCAGGACTTGGAGCATGGGGTGTTATCAACCTGATGGAAGGATATGGCAATGACAATCCGGGTGCAAAATCTCAAGGTATCAAGCAATTTATGGCAAAATAAGGACGGAATAACACAACAAATTCTCTAAAACAAAACACTAAATCAATGTAAGATTGAATGAAATCAATATTTATGCTATAATTAAATAAATCTAATGAACAGAAAAAGAGGGATATTATGGCACTTAACTATAAACCATTATGGATACAGTTAGCAAAAAAAGGTTTAAAGAAAACTGATGTAATAGCTATGGCAGGACTTACAACAAATGTTATGGCACAAATGGGCAAGGATAAACCAATTACATTTAAGAATTTAGAAAGAATATGTAAGGCTCTATCTTGCACCCCTAATGATATTATTAGTTTTGAAGACAATTTTAGTGAAGAGGATTAGAAAATGAGTTTAAGGACAGAAGATCAAGTCAGGGATTATGCGAAATTAGTATTAGGCTTTGATGAAGCTGAAGAAAATGTTGATCAAGGGACTGGTCAAATAACTACTTTTAATCAATTAGGGTTTAAAGGATATTCAGATAAGCCAGATGGTTGGTATTTACCTAAAAACATGAATGATGTAGCAATAATCCTTGAAACAAAATCAGAAGAAAGAGATATTAGCAAACAAATTTTTATTGATGAGCTAATGAAAAATATAGACATAATTTCAAGCAAATATAAAAAAACTGTTGGAATTTTGTACAATGGCAAAGAAATCGCTATATATAAAAACAAGGAACTCATAAGAGTAGCTAATAAACTTCAACACAAGCAATACTATATTGATTTGTTTAAAGAAAATTATATAGATAAAAACAAAATTTTCACTCTAACAAAAAGAATAAATGATTTACTACACTTTAAATTCGGAATTAAGAATTTATATCATAGAATGATATTTACAGCTTCAGCCTTGGTAGTAGAAAGGTTTGGCGGCAATCTTGAAGCAATAAAAGATAATGGATATGAACCATTTAGAAATAAAATATATGATACTTTAGCAAAATCACTTCAAGATCATAGAAAACAAAATCTTAAAATAGATATTTTGCTTGAGGTGTACAGTGAAATAAAAATGAACATTGTAGAAAATCAAGATGATATAAATACATTTATTGACTGTATCATAGAAATCGCAGAGTCCATAAACTCAGATAACTGGAACGGCGAAGATGTAATGGGCATTTTCTTTAATGAATTTAATAGATACAAGAAAAAGTCTGAAAGTGGTCAAGTATTTACCCCAGAGCATATCACTTCATTTATGTACGATTTACTAGAGATAACTTATAACGACCGTTTACTTGACGCTACTTGCGGGTTTCGTGTCATAATAGTGATAGAGGCAAATAGTTATGTAAATATAAAGAGTTCAAGACTTCTACCAAAGTTTAAAACTCAAAAAATAAATAGTTGGTGTGCTGCTTAGAGTAACCATTTTGATAATGTGGATGCGAAACAAAAAGAGATAATCAGACTTCGTAAAAAATTGAAACAGGTTGAAATGGAGAATGATATTTTAAAGCAAGCTGCACTACTGTTAGGCAAAAAATAGACCTCATTATCTCGAACCGAGATAAATATAACATTAGTGCAATGTGTAGACTACTTGGGGTCACAAGAAGTTTAGTCTATTATCATTTGAACAAAGAAAAAGATGTGAAATTAGATGAAGATGAAAAACTAATAGAAGAAATAAAAGAAATATTCAGAAGAAGTAGAAACAACTATGGAACACGCAAAATAAAAAAAGAACTAGGGAAAATTGGATATAAAATATCGAGAAGAAAAATAGGCCGAATAATGAAGAAAAATGGCCTAATCTCAAACTATACAGTAGCACAATATAAAGTAATAAGATCCAAATGCAACGAAGAAGACATCCCTAACCTTTTAAATAGATAATTTGACAATAGAGACTATTTAGAAGCAATAGTAAGCGACCTAACATATGTAAGAGTAGGAAAAACATGGAATTATATATGTTTAATAATAGACTTAAACAGCCGTGAAATAATAGGATACTCATCAGGTAAAAACAAAGATGCAAATCTAGTAGCAGAAGCATTTTACTCAATAAGGCAGCCACTAAATCGTATAAAAATATTTCACACAGACAGAGGAAGAGAATTTAAAAATATAAAAATAGAAGAAATATTAAAGGTATTTGGGATAAAAAGATCGCTAAGTAAAAAAGGAAGCCCATATGATAACGCAGTAAGCGAAGCAGTCAATAAAGTAATGAAGACAGAATTCATATATCAGGAGAACTTTACTAATTTCCAAGAACTTAATCTAAAATTAGCAGAATACGTATATTGGTATAATAACCTAAGAATTCATGGATCTTTAGGATATAAAACACCAGTAGAATATAGAAAAGCAGAATAAAAAGCTCTGGAAGTTTCATAAATTAAATAAAATATATGAACAGACTGTCAAGGGCAAATTTCAACGAAATTTGGGCGAAGCCTTTACCCTTGATTGTCTGAGAATATATTTTATAATCTAAAGAAACTTTCAAGCTTGATAATGTTCGGTTATAAATTGTCTAAAAAAGGGTTGCCATTCCATGTATTTGGGTTCATTAGAAGAATGCCGAGCAATGGGTAACATGACGCTGATGTGTTTATACACAAAAAAGCTACACGTGCGTTGGCTGACAACAGGGAGCTAAGTAAATTAACACCAGCTAAAATGTTTGACGCTATTAATAAATGACAAGTATATGAAATTGGTTTTACCTAGTTTAAAAAAGAAATTATAATGAAAATATGGAGGCTAAGAATATGAAGATTAATAATGAATGTTGTTGTGGATGCAAAACAGAAAAGCCGGATCAAATTAAAGACAATTGTCCTGTATGTAATAATGAAGGGATTTCCGTTAGTAAAGTAACTGTTGAACATCTAGTGGTAGATGATTATCGTAATGCTGTTAACGGAGATCAATATAAGATTTGCATGAACGAGGACTGCGACGTTGTTTACTATAACTTAGATAATGAAATAAAATTCTTGAAAGACCAAGTTAGAGTTCCTATCTGGTTTAAGAAAGATGCAGATCCTAAGTATGCTTGTTATTGTAGCGAAGTCACAGAAAATCAGGTAATTGAAGCAGTTGTAAAGCATGGCGCGAAATCCGTAAAAGAAGTAAATGCCATCACTGGGGCAATGAAAAATTCTAATTGTAAAGAAAACAATCCGTTGGGAGTTTGTTGTCATAAGATTATTCAGGAAGCTATCGATAAAGGCTTGAAAATGAAATAATTACAGTCGATATGTTCTACAAACGAGAGCCAATCTTTGATATGTTTCCATCTACGAGCGTGGATATGTTCCCCATAACCTTAGGGGTTGAGAATGCAGTTTTGATAGCTATCAAGGCAACTCGACACACGTTGAAGCAGCAATTCTGATGACGTATTGTGGTTTGGACAAGGAATAATAGGAGTCAACCACAACATGTAGTGGTTTGAGTACGAAAATTGGGTCAAAAACAGGCTAAAAAATACCGTTTTTTGACCCTTTTAAATAGGGCATTTGACAGATGACATTTGATGTTTCGGGATTAAAAATCCATAGGGTGAGGTAGATTAGCACAGAACTTTATTGAATAGAGAAATTAAAAGTGATATAATCAGTTGCATAAGGAGGAGTTAAATATGTGTACATGTATTGCAGTAGTAGATATTACTTTATCTCATTTATAATGAAAAAAATTAAAGGAGGTAAAGGTATGGGTATGTTTTCTATATTTGTTAATGAGAGATTTCATTATCAACCAAACCAAAAATAATTGGTTATAATGAGCTCTTAAGATTAGTTCATTATAACCGGCAAGGAGAAGGTTATAATGAAACAGAAAAACCCGAAAAATACGCAAAATTTCATTACATCTAAAAAGCATGTAAAGGAAATATTAAAATATACGAATATCAATAAACAAGATAAAATAATAGAAATTGGGTCAGGAAAAGGACATTTTACCAAGGAACTTGTGGAAATGAGTCAACGGGTGAATGCTATAGAGATTGATGAAGGTTTATGTCATGCCACGAAAAAAGCAGTTGAACCTTTTCAGAATATAAAAGTTATTCATGAGGATATTTTGAAGTTTAGCTTTCCTAAAAATACAGACTATAAAATATTTGGTAATATTCCCTACAATATTAGTACTGATATTGTAAAAAAGATTGCTTTTGATAGTCAAGCGAAATATAGCTACCTTATTGTAGAGAGGGGATTTGCTAAAAGGTTGCAAAATACCCAACGAGCTTTAGGTTTGCTGTTAATGGTGGAAATGGATATAAAAATTCTTAAAAAAGTGCCACGAGCATATTTTCACCCTAAGCCTAATGTAGATTCTGTATTGATTGTACTTGAAAGGCATAAACCATTTATTTTAAAGAAGGACTACAAAAAGTATAGATTTTTCGTTTATAAATGGGTAAACAGGGAATATCATGTTCTTTTTACTAAAAATCAATTAAGACAGGTGCTGAAGCATGCGAATGTTACTGATCTTGATAAATTATCCAATGAACAATTTTTGTCTGTTTTCAATAGTTACAAATTATTTCAATAAATTAAAAATAATTAAGCGTTCTCTAACTTTAAGAGAACGCTTAATCTTATTACATTGAAAAATGCATTCTATTATTTTCAATTATTATGATATAACATAATTATCATTTTACTTATTTGCATATTTGCACGAAAATATAGTTATCGACGACTATTCTGATAATAGCAACTAATATAGTCAATGATAACTCAAAATTTATTGATATAGTAGGTATATGTGCAACTAATTAGGGAAGATTTTAGCTTGCCATTTCTGAAACAGCTAAAACAAGTATTGCGTAAAGAATGCGCCAGTCTTCCCATGGACTTAAAATGCTTGCTTGGGGCACACATAAAACCCCTTGAACAATCTATTGACAGAGTTGAAGGACTGTCGGAGATTCTAAGACGAAGTAATCCTAAAATGGCCCTATGCCATACAGATATTCATAATTGGAACTTGATGCAACGGGATGAGCAGTTAGTTCTAATTGACTGGGAAGGCTTGAAATTGGCTCCAGTAAAAGCTGATCTCATGTTTTTTGTTGATAAGCCATATTATGATGTATTTATGAACATATACCTGAAATTACACAAAGATTTTTTAATCAATACGGATGCTTTGTTATTCTATCATATTAGACGTAAACTAGAAGATATATGGGAGTTTATTGAACAACTTTTATATGACAATCAAGAGGATAAGGAAAGAAATGAAACTATAAAAGTTCTTGATGGTGAACTGAATAACTTAGTGTTTTGAAAAAAGAATAACGTATTATTAAGCTAAATAATATTGGAGAAGAAAATGAATAAACAAGAATTATATCAAATTGCTTTCAGTATAATTAATCATAAAAAGTTACGGAACTTTGGAACTTCAGGGCATGTTGAGACGGTAGCTCTGTTGTCCAAACTAAATACAGAACATCATTTAGATATAGAAATAGGGGAAGATGAATTATCTGAAATTGACTTTTCAAAAGACGCAACTTATGGAGAAATTAAAAAGTATGTGTTAGATAAATACGTACTAAAAGTTTCAAGCCTATATATTGCACAAATAAAAAGGAAACATGGTCTAATAGAGAGAGAAAATTATAATTTTAGTAAGAAAGAAAATCAAAGAGTGCCAAATTGCCCAGAAGAAAAAGAAAAAGCAATCGAAGATGCTTTAGAGCATTTTGGAATGATTTAAATAATATCTAAGATTGAAAATTTTAAAATTAAGACTTAAAAACTTTAAGATTAAAAAGATATGTACTTCTTATATAACCTAAGAAGATTAATTGAAAATCAGGGGAACGATGATGGTAAAATAAAAAATTTTAACAACTAAAGAAGAATTAGGCATTATTGCCAAAGAGGTTTTTATGAAGTTAAAAATACTGAAAAAGACTTGTTAGAATTGAAAATTTTAGATCATTGTGCAGGCAGCGGAGCGTTTTTAGTAAAAGCAATGGCAAATATGATAAAAGAAGTTGGTGGAGTAAATACAAAAGAAGCAGAAGATATAAAACAAAATAAACTTTATGGTATCGAGTTTGATAGAGAAATTTTCGCCCTAGCTTGTGCTAATATGCTTATTCACAAAGATGGCAAGACAAATTTGGAACAATTTGATACAAGGGAAAAAGAAGCTTGTAAATGGATCAAATCTAAAAACATAACAAAAGTATTGATGAATCCACCATATGAGAGAAAATATGGTTGCAAAAAAATAGTTACAAATGTATTGGATAATGTACCTGCTGGTATTAAATGTGCATTTATTTTACCAGATAAGAAACTAGAAAAAGATAGAATGCACTCATTACTGAAAAAACACACTCTTGATATGATTATAAAATTACCAGAAAAACTTTTTGATGCAGGAGTAACAACAAGTGTATTTGTTTTTGAAACTGGAAAACCACAAAAAGATAAAAAAATATTTGCTTGCTATATGGAAGATGATGGACTTGAAAGAGTTAAAAATCAAGGTAGGCATGATATAAAAAATAAGTGGAAAGAAATAGAAAAATATTGGCTAGAAGTTGCAAGAACAAAAGTAGATACAAAATATAACACACACCAATGGATAGATTCAAAAGAATATTTATCATATCAAAAACCACAGAAACCTTTTGAAATATATGAAGAAGATTTTAAAAAGACCATTATAGACTTTATACTCTTTGAAGAAAAAATTGACGTAAAAGAATTTAATGAAAAACTTTTAAATCAAGTTTTGTATAAATCAGAATATAAAGATGGTAAACTCATGCTAGATGTAGGTGGAGAAAATGAAGAAAATAAAGATTGATGATTGGAAACCTTTTGAAATAGAGAAGTTATTTACTGTAAAAAGACCTAAATCAAGAAGTGTAAAAAAATATAATGAGGGAGAGATACCTTTTGTATCTTCTGGAAATTATAATAATGGTGTCGATAGTTACAGAGAGCCTATTGATGATGAAGATTTAGATAAAGGAAATTGTATAACAGTAAGTCCAGTTGATGGTAGTACATTTTACCAACCAAAAGATTTTTTGGGAAGAGGTGGTGGAGGGTCATCAATAATGCTTTTATATAATGACAATCTAAATAAATTTAACGGGTTATTTATTGCTTCTGTAATAAGAGAAAGTTTAAAGATAAAGTACCAATATAACGATATGGGATCTAGTGATAGTATAAAAAAAGAAAATATACTTTTACCAGCATTAGACGATGAAACACCAGATTGGAATTTCATGGAAGAAGCAATGAAAAGGCTTGAAACCAGAGAGAGAGTACAAGCAATCTTACAAGCTATTTAAATAATGCAAAATTAAATAAGGTTGATACTTCAAAATGGAAAGAGTTTATAGTTGGTGATTTATTTGAAAATATTAAAAAGCCTGACGTGCTTCATGCAAGAGAAGTCGTTGAAGATGAGAACGGTATTCCTTATGTAGTAAGAACAAAATTTAATAATGGTATAAAATATAGAGTTACTGAAACTAAAAAAATGACTCCTAGCCCTAAGGGAGTTATATCATTTGGTGCAGAGAATGCATCATTCTTTTATCAAAAAGAAAACTTTGTATCTGGAAGAGATATTTATTATATTGATACAAGACATTTGAGTGAGAAAGCATGTCTATTTTTAGTATCGTGTTTAGACACATTGACTGATAAATATTCTTATAGTTATGGACTATTTCCCGATTTGTTAAAGAAAGAAAAGATAAAACTACCAGTAGATGTTCATGGTAATCCCGATTGGGATTATATGGAGAAATATATTGAAAAAATAAAAGAAAATTGCAATAGAGAAATTCATTGTGTTTGAATTAAAAACGATTAGAAATAAAAATCTAGTCGTTTTTTTTATTGTAAGAAAGGACACATTATGACAAGTAAAAGATTAAGTATTGAAGAACAGATTGAAAAGAAAGAAGAAAGCATTAAGCAATTACAAAATCAAAAAAGACAGTTGAAGAAAAAACTTAATGAACAAGAAAGAAAAGCAAGAAACAAAAGACTTATAGAAAAAGGAGCAGTGTTAGAAAGTATTTTTGAAGAAAGTATTGGTTTAACAAAAGATGAATTTTATAAACTAATGAAATCATTAAATGGTGAAGAAATAAGATTAAACATAATGGGAATTTTAGAAGAAAGAATAGATGATAGTGTAGAAAAATCATCTAAAGAAGAAATAACATAATTGTCCCTTGGTTACAAGGGCGCAATTATACACCCTAAAGGGTGCTTGCGTCCTGCGGAGCCAAACCCTTGCAGGGAGCAACAACCATTCGCTTTTTAAAAGTCAAGGGTAAATAAACTCGCTAACGCTCGCCCTTGACTTTTAAAATTTGAAATGAACAAAACAATTAAGCCGACATACTGAAACAACAAAAATTAATTCAGTAGTCGGCTTTTTTAATTCTATCATTTCAAAACGCTCATTCACAAAGTGGATATAAAAATCTATTAAGCCTCCACCTAAAACAACAAAGAAAGAAAGGAAGTGATAAAAATGGCAGACAGTTTTCATTTTTCAGTAAACATAATATCAAGAGGAAAAGGCAAAAGTGCAGTAGCAAGTGCAGCATATATAAGTGGAGAAAAAATAAAAAATGAATGGGACGGAGTAACCCATGACTATACAAGAAAAGAAAAAGTATTAGTAAAAAATATAATATTGCCTGATCATATACCAAAAGAATTTAATGATAGGTCTACCTTATGGAATAAGGTTGAAATGGCAGAAAAAAATTCTAATGCACAACTAGCAAGACAATTCATAATAGGACTACCAAAAGAGTTATCTTTAAGTGAAAACATAAACCTAGTTGAAAGATATATAAAAGAAAATCTAACATCACAAGGAATGATAGTAGATTATGCAATTCATGATGAGAGTCAAGATAAAAATGGAAATATCCATTGTCATATCATGACCATAATGCGACCCATAAACGAAAAAGGAGAGTTCTTAGCAAAGTCAAAAAAAGAATATATCCTAGATGAAAAAGGAGAAAAAGTATTAAACAAAAATGGAAAACCAAAGACAAGAAAAGTAGAACTAACAACCTGGAACGATAAAGGCAATGTAGAAAAATGGAGAGAAAATTTTTCAGACCTTTGCAATGAATATCTAGCAAAAAACAAGATAGAAAAAAGAGTAGACCATAGGAGTTTTAAAAGACAAAATTCAGATTATCTACCGACAATCCATTTAGGATCAGCAGCAAGTGCAATGGAAAGAAAGGGAATAGAAACTGACAAGGGAAACTATAATAGAGAAATAAGAAAATATAACGTACTTGTAAAAACAATAAAAGAAGAGATAAAAATATTAAAGGGTTGGATAGGAAATCTATTAGATAACCTAACTACTGCTTATGAAAAATTTAAGGATATAGAAAGAGATAAGGTAATAGACAACCCTAAACTTTTCAATCTAACAAATTATCTATTAACATATTCAGAAATTCAAAAAGAAAAAAGTAAATATCTAAAAGGATATGCAAAAACCAATAAAGAAAAATATGACTTCAAAAAGCTAACAAGTGCATATAGTTATTTAAGAAAAAATAACATAGAAACCATAGGTCAGTTACAAACAAAAATAGAAACTTTAAAGTCTAATAGTTATAGGCTAAATAAAAAAGCAAAGACAATCCATAAAGAAATGGAAGATGTAGAAAATAAAATTCTATACTATGAAATCTACAAAGCCAAAAAAGAAGTTTATGAAGAATATCAAAAGAAAAATATATTCACAAAAGACGCATTCTATAATAAACATAAGAAAGACATAGACCAATATAAGGTAGTGAGTGGGAAATTAAAAAAACTCCTATCAGATAAGGAAAAACTAAGTCCTAAAAAGTGGAATGAAGAAAAAAATCTTTTAATGGCAAAGCTTGAAGAAATAAATAAAGAAAAAGACAAGATAAAAGATGAATACCAGGAAATTAATCATATAAAATATTCAGTAGATTTTGTAAACAAAGAACTTGGCATAGATTTATCCATAGAAATAGATAAGCTTATAAAACAAGGCGAAAAACCAAGTGTAATAGCACAGATTAAAAAATATCAAGAGCAACAAGAAAAATACGAAAAGAAAAAAGAGAGAACAAAAGATAGTTATAGGAATTCGGAAAGGTAAGATGTTTTAACTTTATTAGGGGACTTTCAAGCACCGTAGGAAGCTGATATAGAAAAAGTACCTAAAAAATGATATAATGCACATGAATGGAGGGACTGATGTGAAGAAGAAACTAAAACCGTTAGTTGATTATATAATCTTAGTTTTATATTCAATTTGTATGTATATTTTATGGAAAATTTGTAAGTTAGGAGGAACACATTATTGGCTTAGAATTATGTTGCCTTTCGTGATTTTACTAATTATCTTACTTTTAGTCAGATTAATATTAAGACATAGAGGGTATCGGGCAAGTTATTTTAAATTCCGTTTGGTTTTATTTATTGCTATAAGCCTAGTGTTTGGAGGGATGATAATACACACAGCAATTCCTTATAATGGGGCTTTATCTTGGAAAATTGATGATTTCTTAAATCATAAAAAGATAAAATTCATTCATAATAATATTTATGAAAATGGTATTGATGGATTGATAAACGATATAGGAGAAAAAAATTCTTTACCAGAAAAAATTTATGTATCAGATGATTTCTACATTGAGTTTACAGGGGATGGAACAATTACGAATATAGAAACAATGTTATATGGAGAAAATGATAAGGGACAGTTGAAAGGTTTTTTAATTACCTATGACTATAAGAAAGATAGTAAAATAAATATATGGCTTAATAAAGGCGAAGGTCTTAGTATTAATTCGGATAAGTTATTAAATCCTTTTTTCGCAATTCTTAAGCAATCCGATTACAAAGAACAAGTTCATAATTGGGAGGATATAAAACAAAATCAAACATATTCTTTTTTATATTCAGGAAAAGAAAAAGTTAATTCAGAAAAAGGACTCTCTATATTAGATGGAGATGCAGATGGTGATGGAAAATATAATACAGGATTGACGACTTCTATGTTATCAAGAGGAGGAGAATTTAGTGGGTATATGGCTTCTCTTTATATAAAAAATAATGAAGATATATCTTCATTTAAGTATCTAATGGAGCCACAATATATATCGCCGGAAATTCTTGAAAATGAACATAATAGCGAAATAATTGAAGATGCAAAAAGTTCAAAAAGATGGATTACAGATGAAAATAATGGTACGGTTTATACCTTTGTTTTAGATGATAAAAAAATAGGATATAGACTTGTGGTTGTAGATGCTGCTGCCGGTTCAAGGTTCTATGCATTTGAAAAATCAATTGATAGTGGGGAAAATTGGAAAGTTATCAACAAAAATCCTTTTATGGATGAAGCTGGATCAGCTGAAGGAATAATATTCTTTTCAAATGATTTTGGTTTTATTGGAATTCAGGGGGCATCTGGACAGTACTCTCAAATATATAGTACAAAAGATGGAGGCCTTACCTTTAGACAAGTTAATTTACCAATGGATAAGGTAAAAGATATACCAAAAGAGGGAAAAGAAATCGGACTAAAATTGGATGATTATAAGTATCTTTCTATGCCTGAAAGTAAGGGGAATAAATTATATATTACTGTTACAGCAGGGGAGTATGAATCCAATGGAATTCAATTTTATTCTGAAGATGCGGGAGAAAGTTGGAATGTTTTAACGAAATAAAAAATTTGAACTTGAGAATGATTTAGGTAGAGTAAATGAAAAAAATTCTTTTTATTATAATGGTGATTTTTTTGTTGTGATAGATGGCTACACTGCTTTATTAGTCTTAGGTGATTTGATAACCACTACAACTACAATAGAAGTTATCAATCAAAGTGAGGATATTGTCGCAAAGGTAAAAGAGCATTTTAACATTAACTATGAGATAACGAAAATTCAATATAGTCTAGGTTTTCCAGATGGATATGGATTAGAAATATATGATTCTGGAGGAGCTAAAGAACATTTTTTTGAAGATGATGGATTTGAAGATAGTGAAATAGATGCTTACTTTCAAAAATTAAATATAGACACACCTAAATATTTGAAAGTTTTAATAATAGAAATTATCCTTGGAATCATTCTAATAATAGTAATAATTAGAAGAAATAGAATCAATGAACAATGAAGAAATACAGATTATATATTCCAACATGAAAAACTATCTATCAGACAAAAGAACACACATAAACTACTGAAGGTGGAAAGGCATTGTAAGCTATTTTAAAGTATAAAAGGTACAAATACCTAAGAAAGCTATAAAAACATCAAAATAAAGTATTCCACCACCAACAACCAAATAAAAACAATCAAAGGGAAGTATAGAAAAATTAAAGCCTATACTTCCCTTTTTTAATTCAAACAAAGGAGAGAAAAGCATGATAAACGAAGAAATAAGCAAAGAAGCAGGTCAAGCAGCACAAACCGTAATATCATACACGATAAAGGCAGCAAAAGAATCAATCAACTTAGACAAAGAAATAAGAAAAAAGATGAATGAAACTTTAGAAAAAGCAAACGGAAACCTAAAAAGCCTTATGGGCTATGAAATGAAAATAAAAGACCTCTACAAAAAAGGACAACTAGAAAATATAAGCATAGATCAAAGCAACCTCAAAGACTTAAAAAAAGAACTAAACAAACTTGGGGTAAGCTTTTCAGTAATGAAAAACAAAGAAACACAAAACTATGAAATATTCTTCCAATCCAAAGACATAAAAGTAATGGAATATGCCTTTAAACAAGTCATATTCAAGGAAAATAAAAAAGAAAAAGAAAGTATCCTAAAACAAATAAAGAAATACAAAGACCTATCCAAGAACAAGGATAAGACAAAAGAAAAAGTCAAAAGAAAAGTAAAAGAAAAAGTAAAACCAAACAAAAAAGATATGACCAGAGAAATCTAAGGGAGTAACGAAAAGTTACACCCTTAAATAACCATAATAACAAGACTTCCGAAAATCGGAAATCAAGAATTTCGATTATCGAAAATCTGGGAAATATCAAGGCAGATAAGATATAAAATTGAATAAACACAATATTTATGATATAATTAAAGCAATTAAGAGGTCAAAGAGGTGCTTGTATGAATAAGAATAATAAAATAGATAGAGTTCATGATGATGTTTTTAATAGCATAAAAACATTGATGGATAAGGCAAGGAATGAAGTCGCAAGAGAAGTCAATAATATTTTAGTTCAAACATATTGGGAGATTGGACGTATCATCGTAGAAGATGAGCAAGGTCATTCAGAACGAGCTGAGTATGGAAAAGAACTTATAAATGACTTATCAAGACAACTTACAAAGGAATATGGCAAGGGATTTTCTAAGTCTAATTTATTTAATATGAGAAACCTATATTTATCATATCCAATATTCCAGACACTGTCTGGAATATTGACCTGGTCCCATTATTGCGAACTCTTATCCATTAGCGATGAGAAAAAACGAAGCTTCTATGAGAAAGAAAGTATTAATGCAAATTGGTCTGTGAGAGAACTTAAAAGACAAATAAAAACATCACTTTTTGAAAGATTGCTCCTATCATCTGGAGAGGAAAACAAAGAAAAAGTTCTAGACCTAGCTTTAAAGGGCAATGAAATAAATAAGGCAGCTGACCTTGTAAAAGACCCTTATGTATTTGAATTTTTAGGTTTGCCAGAAGAAAAGCCAATGATGGAGAGTGATTTAGAAAAAGCACTCATAGATCATATCGAAAAATTCTTGCTTGAACTTGGTAAGGGTTTTATGTATGTAGGCAGCCAGCAAAGGGTAACTTTAGGCAACACCCACTATTATGTGGACATGGTATTTTATAATAAAATATTAAGGTCTTATGTCTTAATCGAACTAAAAACAAGCAAGCTAATGCCAGAAGCAGTTGGTCAAATAAATATGTATCTCAATTATTATAAGGCAGAAGTCAATGATGAGATGGACAATGAGCCAATAGGAATAATCTTATGTACAGATAAGGACGGAGTACAAGCAGAATACGCCTTAGGAAATTTATCAAATAAAATATTCGCATCAAAATATACTTTGTATATACCAGACAGGGAAGAGCTTGAAGAACAAGTAGAAAAAGTTATTAAAAAATATAAGGAAAAATAAAATATAAATTATAAGGAGAAGTAGAGAAAAAATCTACTTCTTTTTTTATTGCAAGGAGGATTAGAATGGCAACAAACAAAAGATATTATTGGATAAAACTAAAAGAAGAATTTTTCACAGACAAAAGGATAAAAAGATTAAGGAGAATATCGGGAGGAGATACCTACACGATAATCTACCTCAAACTTTTATTACTAAGTCTAAAAGATGAGGGCAAACTCTATTATGACGGAGTAGAAAGTGATTTTATAAAAGAGTTAGCACTAACCATAGATGAAACAGACGATGATGTAATGGTAACAGTTAATTATTTAATAAATCAAGGTTTACTAGAAGTTGTAACAGAAAATGATGAATACTACCTAACTGAAATACCAAACTTAATCGGATCAGAAACAGCATCTACAAGGCGTTCAAGAAAGTCTAGAGAATTAAAAATGTTGCAATGCAACACCAATGCAACACATAAGCAACAAAAGTGCAACGGAGAGATAGAGATAGAGAAAGATATAGAGATAGATAAAGAGAGAGAGGGAGAGATAGAAAAAGATAAAAAGTCCACCCCCATCTTTTATGGAGAATTCAAAAATGTAAGACTAAGCAAAGAAGAATATAAAAATCTTAAAGAAAAATTAAACTCACACACAGACAAAATGATAAATAAACTATCAAGGTACATGGAAAGCAGAGGAAAGACCTATCAAAACCACTATGCGACAATCCTAAATTGGTATGAAAAAGATAAAGATAAACTAAGACATCAAGGTTTAAATAAGAAAATGAACTATGATGTAGGCGAATCTTTATAGATAAAAAGAGGTGGAAAGCCACTATTAAAGACTTTAAGTATAAAAAGGTATCGAAGTATGCCAGAGATAATAAAAATATAAATATGACACTTAAAAGGCGATTAGAAAATTAAAAATCTAATCGCCTTTTTTTTATTGCATGAAAGGATAAGCTATGACAAAAAGACAAACAAAATACATTGTAAAAAGAAATTATGATAATAGAAGAACAGATACAGACGCTTTTCTAAGACTAATAAAAAAATCAAGCAAATTAAGTAAGGACAATGAAATTGAGTACAACAAATATAATATTGATAGTAATAAAAAAGAGTGCTATAATAAAAATAGTTTTAGAGAAAGTTGTGTTATTTCTGAAAACTCAAACAAGGAGGAATAGGAAATGATACAAACAAATTCAAATCACTTTTCATTCAAAGCTGCAATTTATTGCAGACTATCTAAAGATGATGAGCAGAAAGGAGAGAGTGCCAGCATACAAAACCAAAAAGAACTTTTAGAAAACTATGTAAAATCAAAAGGTTGGAGTATTTACGATGTATATATAGATGATGGATACACTGGATTAAATACAAATAGACCATCATTTCAAAGACTAATTAATGATATTGAAAATAAAAAAGTGGATATAGTCATCACTAAGGACTTATCAAGACTTGGAAGAAACTATTTGCAGACTGGATACTATACAGAAAATTTCTTCCCAAAGAACAATGTCAGATATATAGCTTTAAATGATGGAGTAGATACCTTTCAAGAAAACAACGAAATAGTTCCTTTTAAAAATGTTTTAAACGAGTTTTATTCAAGAGATGTTTCCAAAAAGATGAAATCTGCTTATATGACTAGGGCAAGGCAAGGAAAATTTATTGGTTGTCTTGCTCCAATAGGATATAGGAAAGACAATGATAATCCACATAAATTAGTAATCGATGATGAAACTTCATGGATTGTTGAAAAAATTTTTGATCTTGCTTTTAGTGGTTATGGAGTACAAGCAATTAGGAGAAGACTTTTTGAAGAAAAAATACCTACACCTACCTGGTGGAATAGAAAAAAAGGACTTAGAAATAAAAAAACTAAGTTAGAAATGACCGTAGATGGTGGAGAGTATTGGTGGGACTGCACAACCCTAAAAGAAATTATTGAAAATCCTGTTTATATCGGTCATATTGCTAGTCAAAAAGTTAATTATAAATTCAAAGTAGGTTGGTTATCCGATAAACCTAAAGAGGAATGGATAATAGTAGAAAATACACATGAACCAATTATTTCTGAAGATATTTATAATATAGCAAATGAAAAATTAAAGAGCAGAAGAAGACCATTTAAAAATGGAGAAGAAAGCATATTTGCAGGCATTGTGAAATGTCCCGATTGTGGAAAATCTTTAAATCTTGGAAGAAACAAATCAAAAAAAAGAGAAAAGTTACTCACTTGTAACACTTATAGAAGATATGGAAAGTCATTATGTAGTCAACATAGAATTTATTACGATACTCTTTATGAGATAGTGCTTAAAGATATTAGAAAAAATGCAGAAATAGCATTAAAAGACGAAAAAGAAATCATAAAAGCACTTGAAAAATCACGAGAAATTGATAATGAAGAAGAACAAAAATTTATCATGGATAAGATTTACGAAGACCAAATAAGAGTAGAAGACTTAACTAAAAAGATTGAAAGACTATATGATGACTGGCTAGATAACAAGATAAGTGAAAGCAACTTCCAAAAAATTCTTGAAAAATCGCAGAAAGAACAAGATTATCTAAATCAAAGAATAGAGGATAATCAAAAATTGATTGTTAAAGAAGATCTTGAAGATATTAATGTCAAAAAATGGATTGAACTCATAAAAAAACATAAGGATATAAAGAAGCTGGACAAAGAAACCTTAAACGAACTCATCTCAAAAATCTATGTTCACGAAAAAGAAATAGTGAATGGAGAAATCACCCAAACAATTGATATTTACTACAATTTCATAGGAAATACAGACACACTACAAGTATTTTACAATCTCTAATTAGGCATAAAGCAGCTGATGGCAGGAGGCGGTATTGTCCTAATCGGACTTAAGCTGATTCCACTTCTTGCCAATGTACTCAAGTAAGAAGAAAAGGAGAGCTTAGATGTTTGGAATATTCGACAAGATAGAAGAATTTTTTAAGGAACTTCTACTGGGCGGTATCCAAGCAAACTTAGAGTCCATGTTTCTTGACATCAACGATAAAGTTGGTGCAGTTGCAACAGATGTAGGAAAAACTCCCATGGGGTGGAACGGAGATGTATTTGCCTTTATCAAAAGCATTAACGATTCCGTCATTATTCCCATAGCGGGACTAATCATCACAGCAGTCCTTTGTATTGAGCTTATCAATATGGTAATGCAAAAGAACAATATGCATGATACGGACACCTTTGAATTTTTTAAGTACATCATCAAGATGTGGATTGCTGTATGGTTAGTGTCCCATGCTTTTCAGTTTTCTATGGCAGTCTTTGATGTGGCACAGCACATGGTAAATAAGGCGGCAGGGGTGATAAATACCTCTGCCACCGTTTCCGGAGATCAGATAGTGGCAATGATGGATACCTTAAAAGAAAAGGGGCTTGGAGAGCTTGTCATGATTCTCTTTGAAACCTCACTCATAAAGGTTGCCATAGAGGTAATTTCCATTGTAATCATGCTTGTGGTTTACGGAAGAATGTTTGAGATTTATGTTTACTCATCGGTTTCAGCCATTCCATTTGCCACAATGGGAAACAAAGAGTGGGGACAAATTGGAACAAACTATATCAAAGGACTATTTGCACTTGGGCTACAAGGACTCTTTTTAATGGTTTGTCTTGGAATATACGCAGTATTAGTTAAGACAATACAGATAACAGATATACACACAAGTACCATGACGATACTTGGATATGCGGTTTTGCTGGGACTAATGATGCTAAAGAGCGGAACTCTGGCCAAAAGCGTATTAAATGCACACTAACAGAAAGGAAGGATAGGATGATCAAAAGAAAAACAGTATTTACAGCAGTAGTAATCGGAGCAGGTGTTATAGCGGTGATTGATAGAATCAAACTTTTTAGCAAGATTAATGACTTGGAAGAAAGAACAAAAGACATCGGTCGCTGCCATAATGACTTTTGTATTTTGCAGGAAAGATATAACAAAAATACAGATAAACAGATAGAAAGCATTCAGGAAGAAATCGGCTCTGTTTATGAACACATGGCAGAGCTTTCAAAGGAAAAAGAAGATGGGAGGTAAGTTATGGCGTATGTACCAATCCCAAAAGACCTAAAGAAGGTAAAGACAAAGGTAGCTTTTAACTTAACCAAAAGGCAGATGATAGGTTTCACACTCGCAGGACTGGTAGGACTACCAGTCTATTTATTTATGCGAAAGGTCGTTCCAAATGATATTGCCGTCATATTTCTCATTGTATCCACACTCCCTATATTTTTCATCACTCTTTTTGAAAAGGACGGACTGACCTTTGAGAAATATTTTAAATATATTTACCTTCATAAGTTTTATCAGCCACAAAAAAGGGTGAGAAAGGAGGTTTACCTTGAAAGACAAAAGAAAGATTCAGCAGGTAAAGTTAGAACAAAACAAAAAAATGTTAAGAAGTCAAAGACAGGACTTAAAGCAAAATAAGGGAAAATCTAAAAAAGATAAAGGCGGGCTACTTGACTTTATTTTTAGAAAAGAACCAAAAAGATATACTGTCGAAGATACCATTCCCTATCTTAGACTCTTAAAAAGCGGTATATGTCAGCTTGACGAAAAGCACTTTAGTAAAAGCATAGCCTTTCAGGATATTAACTACCAACTTGCTTTAGATGAAGATCGAGACTTGATTTTTAATCAGTTTGCAAATTTTCTAAACTCCTTTGATCCAAGTATCAGTATTGAGTTTTCATATATCAATCAACTTGGACGAAACGAAGAAATGAAGTCGGCAATTCAGATACCGGATAAAAAGGACGGTTTTGACGATATACGTCTTGAGTTTAGAGAGATGCTTAAAAGCCAGATTGTAAAGGGAAATAATGGACTGAAAAAATCAAAGTATGTAACCTTTACAGTAGAAGCGGATAATTTAGAGCAGGCAACATCAAAACTTGAAAGACTGGAGATAGATATATTATCTAATCTAAAGAGTATGGGAGTTCGTGCGGAAAGTTTAAGTGGGGAAGAAAGACTCAAGATTCTTCACGATATATTAAATCCCAATAAGACCTTTGAGTTTTCATACAAAAATCTGAGGAAAAGGGAAAGCACTAAAAAATACATTGTACCTGATGAATTTAACTTCACGCCTTCAAGGTACTTTAAGTTTGGAAAATTTATCGGGGCAGTAAGTCATTTTCAAATTCTTGCCAGTGAGCTTTCAGACCGTATGCTTGCCGAGTTTTTGGATATTGATGATAACATCAATATTTCCTTTCATATTAAGGCAATCGACCAATCGGAAGCTATTAAAATGGTAAAGAGAAAAAATACCGATATTGACAAGATGAAGATTGAGGAAAATAAAAAGGCGGTAAGGTCAGGATATGATATGGACATTCTTCCAAGTGATTTAATTACCTATGGAGAAGATGTAAAAAGTCTTTTAAAAGACCTCCAGACAAGAGATGAGCGTATGTTTGTCGTAACCATCATCTTTATGAACTTTGCAAGGACAATTCAAAAGCTGGACAATACCATTTCTCAAATCAGCTCTATTGCCAATAAGCATAATTGCAAGTTAAAAAGGCTTGACCATTCCCAAGAGCAGGGCTTAATCAGTGTACTTCCACTTGGGGTAAATAAGATTGAAATTGACAGAGGACTAACCTCATCATCTACGGCAGTATTTATGCCCTTTACAACAGAGGAGCTTTTTATCAATTCAAGTAACAGTCTTTATTACGGACTAAATGCCTTAAGCCATAACCTGATTATGGCAGATAGGAAAAAACTCAAAAATCCAAACGGTCTAATCCTCGGAACTCCCGGAAGTGGTAAATCCTTTAGTGCCAAAAGAGAAATGGCAAATGCAATTTTGGTAACAGATGATGATGTGATTATCTGCGATCCGGAAGGAGAGTATGGAAACCTTGTGAGACAGTTTAACGGAGAAGTCATTAAGGTCAGCAGTAAGTCAAAGGATTACCTGAATCCCCTTGATATAAATATGAACTATGGCGATGGGGATGCGCCACTGAAAGACAAAGCAAACTTCATTATGAGTATGCTGGAGCTTGTAGTAGGCGGTAGTGGTCTTACGGCAGAAGAAAAGTCCGTTATAGACAGGTGCTTACCTAAGATTTACGAAAAGTATTTTGAAAATCCAGAACCTTGTAATATGCCAATACTTCAAGACCTATACGATATGTTAAAAGGACAGGAAGAAAAGGTCGGTAAAAAGCTGGCAACGGAGATGGAAATCTATGTATCAGGTTCCCTTAATGTTTTTAATCACAGGTCAAATGTGGACTTAAATAAGAAACTCCTGTGCTTTGATATTAAAGAGCTTGGAAGTCAGCTAAAGAAAATAGGAATGCTTGTTATACAGGATCAGGTGTGGAATAAAGTATCTCAAAATAGAGGAAGCAAGGCTACAAGGTACTATATAGATGAGTTTCACTTGCTATTAAAAGATGAGCAGACAGCATCTTATTCTGTGGAAATATGGAAGCGTTTTAGAAAATGGGGAGGTATTCCAACAGGTATTACGCAAAATGTCAAAGACCTACTTATGAGTAAGGAAATTGAAAATATCTTTGATAATACCGACTTTGTCTTAATGCTAAATCAAGCGTCAGGAGATAGAGAAATTTTAGCAAGAAAACTTAAAATCTCACTTCCTCAGCTTAGATATGTTACCAACTCAAATGAGGGCGAGGGACTACTGTTCTTTGGAAATACCATTGTTCCTTTCCTTGATAAGTTCCCGAAAGATACAATTCTCTATCAGAAGATGACTACCAAGCCTGAAGAAGTGAGGTAGCCTATGGGAAAGAAGCTGAAAAAGGATTTTAGGGAAAGGCATAAGGCAAGTCTTGAAAGAGAAATGATCCATAGTGAAACATTCACTACATCTGAAGAAAGTAAGCTAAAGCATAACGATGATTACAGAGGAAAAATCGTCCATGACAAAGACAGATTTCAGGACAAGGTTCATAAGAAAATAAGCAAGGTAAGTTCTGATAATGAAAAGGCTTATGGAACATCCAAGAGAAACTCAAGATATAGAGCTTCTGATAAGGATAGTGCAATTGCTGTAAGTGAAACAGGAAGATCGGATTATATTACGGAGGTAAAGGATGGAAAAATCTATGATCCTTTAGGAAAAGACCTTGATAATGACGGGATTATAGACAGATACGATAATGACTTTAGGGACAGCGACTACTTTGAATCGACCTATGATGTGGATGATAGTCTCCATAAAAAAGATGAGTTTTTTGGAAGTTCCTCTATAACTCATGAGGCTAAAAAGAGAAAGTATAAGAGGAAAAACTACACTGAAAGCCTTTATACAAGAAAAAAAGAAGATGTGTCAAAGGAAAATAAATCTGAAGGTAAAAAGACTGGAAAAGATGCTTCAAGCGAAAAAGTTCATAGTAGCCTTTCTAAAGAGCAGAAGAAAAAGCTAAAGAAAGATATGGTAAAGGTATCTGCCCTTTCAGGACTTGCCAAAGGAAGTGAAACCGTAAGGGATTATCTTTCTCATGGAAGTGATGAAAATAAAGGGGTGGAAGCAGGAGAAAAGACGGCGGACGCAAGCTCTAAACTCATTCATGGCATAAAGAAATATTCTGATAAGAAAAAGGCGAAGAAAGGATACGATCTTACAAATAAGGATTATAAAATCAGGAAGCGAAAATCGAAGCTTGAATTTCGTGATACCAAAGAGGAACTGAAAAAGACGAATGAATATAAAAGAGCAAATGCTTATAAAAGATTTCAAAAGAAAAATCAGGTAAAGGCAGCCATTCGTCGTGAGAATAAGTCAAGGCTCAGAGATCGGATTAAAGAAAACCTCATTGGCTCGTTGAAAGGCTCAAAGAAATTTATAGTAAGAAAAGCAAAGGGACTTATGATTATTTTCATAAGTCTTATTATTTTGGGAACTTTCTTTATCAACTTTGCAGGAACGGGAATGACAGGCTTTATGAACTCCACAAGTTCTGTTCTTACAACAAGCTATTTGTCAAAGCCAAATGTCCTAAATAAAATCAATCAGAGCTTTTCTGCTATGGAGAGTGAGCTTCAAAATGAGGTTGATCATGTCAAAAATAACTATCCCGGCTATGACGAGTACATCTTAAATAACACAGAGTATATTGGTCATAATGTCCATGAGCTTTTATCCTACATTACATCAAGATGTGGAGAGGTAAAGAGTGTATCGGAAGTAGAATCCATATTAAAAGAATTATTTGAGTCCATGTATGACCTTGAATATAGGGAAGAAGTTGAAATCAGATACAGGACAGTTACAGAAACCTATACCGATGAAGATGGCAACGAATATACCGAAAGTCATGAAGAACCTTATGAGTATAAAAAGCTCATTGTAACGCTGTATAAAAAAGAGATGGACAGCATTATCCGAAAGATCTTTGCAAACTATCCAGACAACCTAAAGCACTATGAAGCCTTATTTCTTGCACAAGGAAATATGGGAGAAGCCTTTGGAAATTCTGACCTTATCAGTGCAAATGGTGGCGTAGGTGGTGGAGTTGAGTATGAAGCATCAAGTGAAGTTCAAAAGAAGATTGTTAATGCTGCATACATCACGCCATCTCCGGGTGCAGGCTGGTGTGCCATGTGGGTATCACAGGTCTATCAAAATGCAGGGCTTGGATATATTGGCGGAAATGCCTGCGATATGTACAGAAACTATACTTTTACATCAGACAGGTCAAAACTCAAGGTGGGAATGCTTGTAGCGGTGGAAAGCAGTAGTAGTGGAAGCACAGCAGGACTTACCTATGGTCATGTAGGAATTTATATTGGAGATGGTAAAGTTATGGATAATATTGGACGAATAAGAGTAACCACTTTAGACAATTGGATTGCGTCTTTCTGCAAGCATCATCCCGTAGGATTTGGATTCCCACCAAACGTAAAGAAATAGGAGGTAACAATGTGAAACGAGAATTAACGGTAGTGAAAAACAAAATAAAGAAGTTGAAGGATAAAAAGGCTCTGATTGATGAAGAATTGGAGCCTTTATTTATTCGTGAAGAAGAACTTGAAAACGAAGGAATCATTGCCATTTGCAGAAAGAACAACATTACAATCAGTGATTTGATGGCAAAGGTAAATAGACAAAGAGTAGAAATGAAAAAGGAGAAGTCAAATGAAAACCAGTTGGAAAAAGAATAAGAAGTTTTGGACAGCAGCACTTGCAGTCGTTGTAAGTATAAGCTGCCTTTTGGGTCTTTGGACAGTTGTTTATGCTCATGAGCAAAGCTTAACGGAAGCACCTACAAGCGATAAAGCTGTCCAAACACAAGTGGAAGTAAATGTAAAGTATATCTTTGAAGATGAAAAAGTTTATAAGGAAGAAAAGATAAAGGCTGAGAAAGGACAGCTTCTTGACAGCGGTGATCTGCCGATGCTCCCTGATAATATGAAATTTATTGATGAGTTTCTATTTTATGAAGTAAAAGGCGATGGAAATGATGAAATTATTCGAAAGGTAGCAAAGACTGAGGTTAAAGATAAAGAGACTCAGACAGAGGAAGAAAAGCCGAAACAGGATGAAAGCTCGCAGACGAAAACTCCAAAGACGGAAGATAAATCAACACAGACAGAGCTTTCTAAAAATGATATTTCCAAAATGGAAAAAGATGCAAAGGAGCTTCAGGAAAAACTTGATAAGTTAAATAGCGAAATGAAGGATAAAGACAAATTAAGCGATAAGCAGAAAGAAAAAATTAAAGAACTTGAAGCCCAGATTGAAAGCTTGAAAGAAAAAACAAAAAAAGATAAGGAAAATAAGGACTTATCAGAAGAAATGAAGAAGGAAATGGATAAGCTGAATAAAAAGATTAAAGAGCTTGAGGAAAAGGCAAATGAAGCAAACAAGGCTCACGTAATATCTAATCCGTCTGCACCGAACAGCCCTATTTCCGGAATTAAGACAAACTCAGGCATTTCAAATCAAACACCTGTAAACAACACAGGAAAAAGCACAACTACACAGGCGAGTTCAGAAAATACTGTAAAAGATACAAGTAATTCTGAAACGAAAGAGAAAGATATTCGCTATCCTAATAAGCTGACACCGAAAGCTCCTGCCAATAACAATCAGGATTCATCTATGGACGGGACAAGTAAGACTGTAAATACCAATAAGGGAGTAGCTTCTGCTCCGTCAAAGGCAAGAGGAACCGTTACGGAAAATAAGGACAATGCGAATAAGGACTATCCTATTCATCACGGGGATAGCGGTGATAATAAAGAAACGGATCCGTATTCTGCTGATGCAAGACAGTTTATTACCTTTCAAACGAAAAACGGTAAGACCTTCCATCTCATCATCAACCACGATGAGACACAAGAAAATGTAATGCTTTTAACGGAAGTATCTGAAGATGACCTTCTAAATATGGTTGAAAAGAAAGAAGCTCCGAAGCAGGAGATTAGCAAAGAGGAGCCAACTAAGGAAGAAGTAAAGCCTGAGAAAAAAGAAGAAAAGAGTAATTTAGGAACATATATTATTCTGCTTCTTGTTATAGGCGGAGCATTAGGAGCAGGTTATTACTTTAAGGTCGTAAAAAAGAAAGAGGATAAGGAGCTTGAATCATTAGAGGAAGAAGATGATGATTTCTTTTCGGAAGCAGAAAGTGAGGAAGAAATAGGAGAAGCAGAAGAAACAGAAGCTTATGATGAAGAATAAATGCACCTTAAAATATATTGTTATGGGTGCAAACGCAGGGCGGGAGAGTAAAATCTTTCGCCCTTTTACAATGAAAGCAGGAGGAAAAATATACATGGAACATATACTTGTGATAGCAGAAAAACCGAGTGTAGCTATATCAATTGCAAAGGTAATAGGAGCTACAAAAAAGAAAGATGGATACTATGAGGGAAATGGATATAAGGTATCTTGGTGCGTAGGCCATCTAATTCAGATGGCAAATCCGGACGCTTATGATGAAAAATACGCTAAGTGGAATATATCGGATTTGCCGATTATTCCGAAGCAGTACAAATTTGAAGTGGCAAAGGCTACAAAAAAGCAGTTTAATATCCTTAAAAAACTGATGAATGATAAGGAGATTGATACAGTTATCAATGCGTGCGATGCGGGAAGAGAAGGAGAAAGTATTTTTCGACTGGTATATAACGAAGCTAAATGCAAAAAGAAAATGCAGCGTCTTTGGATTTCGTCAATGGAAGATAGTGCTATCAAAGAGGGATTTTCCAATCTAAAGAATGGTGAAGATTACGATAAGCTCTTTGAATCGGCACAGGCAAGAGCTATTGCAGACTGGCTTGTCGGAATGAATATCAGTAGGCTCTATTCTTGCCTGTATAAGCAAAATTACAGTGTCGGGAGAGTGCAAACCCCAACACTTTACATGATTGTAAAAAGAGATGAAGAAATAAGTAATTTTAAGAAAGAAAAATACTACACCGTAGAGCTTTCTATGAACGGCTTTACATTATCGACAGACAAAATTGGTGATGAAATAACCGCAGAGCAGCTTATTAATTTAATAGGCGATAATATTGAAATAACTGATGTCATTCAAAAAGAAAAGATTACAAAGCCGGATTTACCCTTTGATCTAACAACACTTCAAAGAGAGTGTAATAAATATTTTGGATATTCAGCAAAGCAGACGCTTGATTATGCTCAAAGTCTATATGAAAAGAAACTAATTACCTATCCAAGAACAGACAGCAGATGCTTAACGGAAGATATGATTGTAAGTACGGTCAATAACATTTTAGGAAAAAATGATTTTGATACAGAGCGTATCAAGACGGTATTTAACTCAAAAAAAGTTACGGATCATCACGCTATTATTCCGACAGTAAGCTCGTTGAGTGAAGATTTATCGAGTATCCCTGATAGTGAAGCGAAGGTATATAGGCTTATTTCTAATAAGCTTCACGCAAGTGTAGGCTATCCATTAGTGGAAAACACAACAAAGATTGTAGCTGAATTTGACGGATTTGAATTTACAAGTTCAGGAAGGGTAATTAGAGACGAGGGCTTTAGCAAATACCTTAAAGAATACAAGACCAAGAAGAATGAGTTCATAGAGCTTCCTGATGTAAGTATTGGTGATGTTTTAAGTATTGACAATAAAGAGATTAAAGAAAAATTTACTCAACCACCGAAACACTTTACTGAAGATACGCTTCTAAAGTCTATGGAGATTGCAGGAAATGAAGCCTTAGAAAAAGGTGTAGAAGTGGAAAGAAAGGGACTTGGAACACCTGCAACAAGGGCAGGAATTATTGAAAACTTAATCTATAAGGGTTTTGTCGAAAGAGATAAGAAAAATTTGATTGCCACGCATAAGGGGATCAGCCTTGTAACAATAGTATCCGATACCTTTAAGTCAGCGGAAACAACTGCAAAGTGGGAAATGGAATTAGCGGATATTGCCAAAGGGAAATCTTCAAAGGAAGAATTTTTAGAAGCGATTGAAAATGAAATAAAAGAGGTTGTTCTGACATATAGTAAGTAAGAGATAACTAATTCAGAGTGGAAAAAATACTCCAAAAGTGCTATAATTTTGTAGGAAAAGTAGGGCGAAAGGAAGTAAATATGGAAGATATATTTATGGATACTGCAAAAGTTATGGCAAAAGGACAGGTTACTATTCCGAAAAGGATAAGGGAACTTTTAAATTTAGAAAATGGAGATTATGTTACTTTTGTAGTTAATAAAGATAAAGTGCAAATTCAAAATTCTAAGGCTTTTATTGAAGAAAACATTAAAAAATAACAGCACGTTTTTAGAGGTAGGTGAAACAATGAATAAGGATAAGATGGTATTGCAGAATACAGATATTGGAAAAGATAATCATCAGTTTGATGATATTGTTAAGATTGTCGAAAGTGCAAAGGATCGTGCTTATAGAAAAGTCAATGAAGAATTGATTTTGATGTATCAGGAAGTGGGAAAGTATATAAGTGAGAAAAGTAAAGAAGCAGGTTATGGGTCAAATTTTGTGGAAAATGTTGCCGATTTTTTCTCTGAAAATTATCCTGATTTAAAAGGATTTACCCGTAGGGGGCTTTATAGAATGAGGCAATTCTATGAGCTATATAAGGATGATGAAAAAGTGTCAACGTTGTTGACACAATTGAGCTGGTCTAATCATTTGAAAATAATGTCAGGATCTAAAAGTAAAGAAGAAAGAGAATTCTACATTAACTTAGCAATTAAGGAAAATCTAACTCACCGAGAGTTGGTAAGGCAGATGGACAGTGGCTATTATGAACGTTATATGCTTTCAAATAGTAACGATTTGCCTGCTATACAAAGGGCAAAACAAGAGACGCATAATTTGTTTATGGACAGTTATGTTTTAGAATTTCTTGATGCTCCCAAGATTGGAAATGAAAGAGAATTTCAGAAGTCAATTCTCCAGAATCTGAAGAACTTTATTTTAGAGATTGGGAAAGATTTTTCCTTTATAGGTAATGAGTATAGGGTACAGGTTGGCAATCATGATTACTATGTAGATTTGTTGTTCTATCATAGGGGACTATCTTGTTTAGTTGCATTTGAATTAAAAATTGGAGAGTTTAAGCCGGAATATATCGGAAAAATGAACCTGTATTTAGAAGCACTGGATAGAGAAGTAAAGAAACAAACTGAAAATCCAAGCGTAGGAGTAATCCTTTGTGCTTCAAAAGATGATGAGGTAGTAGAATTTGCATTAAGTAGAAGTCTTTCGCCTACAATGGTATCGGAGTATACATTAAAACTGATAGATAAGAATTTGTTGCAACGAAAATTAAAAGAATATGTAGATATTGCGGAAGAAACAAACGAATAAAATTTAATAAATATAATGCGTAAAAGGTGATTAGAGTAAAATCTAACCGCCTTTTTTGTTTGGAAAAACGAAGGAGGTAAAAATGCGAATAAATGATTTTCATAACATTTTGGAGCTTATAAAACAAGATGTGCTTCATAGTGAAGCAGAGTATCTGAAGCTCTTAAAGGTTGTCGGAAACAATCAAAGATATGACTTTAGAAGTCAATTAAGTATCTATGATAAAAATCCTGAAGCAATAGCTTGTGCCAAGTTTGACTACTGGAGGGAACGTTTTAATCGAACAGTAATGCGAGGACAGAAAGGTATCCCCATTTTAGAGAACTATGGCACATTCAAAAAAGTGGACTATATTTTTGATATAGGTCAGACAGTTTCAAGAAACAGAGATGTCAATGAAGTAAATCTTTGGAAGTTTGACAAAGAAAATCATCAAGATGTGTTAAAGGAAATGATTAAAAGCGAGGGCTATGAGGAAAGTAAAAGCACACTTGAAAACATCTTTTCTTTAAGCAGACTCTATGGTGATGAAAAAATAGATACCTTAATGAATGAACTTAGAGTAGCGGATGAAGATAGAATATCCTTTACAAAGTTTGTAAGGGACTCGGTAAGCTATGCAGTAGCGTCAAGATTTAAGTTAGATTATTCGATAGATTATGAGCTTTTAAGAGAGAATTTTCAAAGACTTGACAGCATATCTCTAATGAGTCTTGGTGAAAGCGTATCGGATATTAGCGGAAAGATTATTGATGCGACCATTCAAAAAAGCAAAGAACTTGAGCTTCAAAAAGAAGTTTTAAGAGGAAAAGAAGCGGGATATAATAAGATTAAAGAAGAATTAGAGGAGGTAGAAGAATATGTACTTCGACGAGATGATCAGGGAAGAAATAAAAACGAGCGAGTTCTCCGAAATGGAGAGTACAGACGAGATAATAGAGAAAATCAGGGAGAATACGCTAAACAGCTTGGAGGAAGAGACGGACTTCATAAGGAAGTATCCAAATCCGACCTACGCAGTGATGAGGCTGGAGTTTCTTTCACAGAGCGAGGAGCAGAGCCACTTCGAGATGTTAGTAGATCTATACAAGGAGAAGAAGTTGACAGGACACCTGATGGACATTCAGAAACAGGCGATAGAATTTATGAGAACAGAGAAACCGAAACTGATGGCAGCTTGGAAGATAGAGGACGAGAACAATCCGCAGTATGGGGCGATGATTTCAGCCCTCAAAGAAATGACCATCAAGGAAGTAGTGGAAATCTAAAAGAAAATACTGAAGTAGAGATAAGAGAAGCTGATAAAGCTTCTTTTTCTTTACCTGAAAATTCTTATGGACAGATAAGCCTTACGATTCCGCTAACTGAGAATGATATAGATACCGTTCTTGTTAACGGAGGAAATCACGATGGCGGTAGACTTCCTGTTATTGCTGAGTTTTCCAAAGAAAAAACAGCAGAAGAATTGGGAGAATACCTCAAAGATACCTTTAAAGGCGGAAACGGGTTTTACATTGATGAAAAAGAAGTATCTTCCTGGTATTCGGATAAAGGCATTCATTTAGCTTACGGAACATCGGCAAGAGAAGATGATACGCAGGTCTTAAACTGGAATAATGCTGCAAAGAGGATAAATGAACTTCTTAATAGTGGGGAATTTGCTACAAATGTAGAGCTTTTTGAAGCTCTTGATTATGAAAGAGATCGGATTTCAGAATCTCTATGGTATCTATCTCATGATTTAAGTGAAGAAGGAAAAGAGCAAGGATATTTTGAACTTTTTGAAAGAGGCGGGGGCTTTTCGGAAGAAACAAAAAGATTATCTGAAGCATTAAAAAATCCTGAGTATCTGAAAGAAACAATCAGAGAATATGACAGATTTTTAGAAGGATACAAAGAAAATAGGAATGTACTAAGGTTTCACTATCACAAGGTAGATAGCCTTTATCAGAAATTACAGGAGCTTGAGCTGCCACGAAAGGAATATAGCACCAATTTGACAGAACTTCCGAAGGTAAAGTCCTTTATTACAGAAGATGAAGTCCTTGAAAGTCTTTCAAGAGGAAGTGGCGTTGATAGAGGAAAAGAACGAATTACCAAGTTTTTTAAAGAGAATCATACGCTTCAGGAAAAAGCGAATTTCTTAAAAGACGAATATGGAATTGGAGGACATTCCCATGCTGTTTCCGGAGCAATGGGAAGTGATGAATGGCACGATGCAAAGGGACTTAAATTACAGAAAAATGATTGTAATGATGTGTTTCTTACTTGGACAAGTGTTGCAAAGCATATCGACGAGTTGTTTTCTAAAAATCTTTATCTTGAAGAAAAGGAAACAGAAAACAAGTCAGAGATTAAAGAACCACAATATTATTCCAAAGATGATCCTGAAAACTTAATGACCGATGAAATGCTTGAAAGAGTGCCGGAGCTTTACGCACAGGAGGATGTAGCTTTAGCGGATAAAGAGGTTCATGCTGCATATATCATTCCTTTCCATTCAAATTGGACTTGGTATATGACGGAGTATGACAGGGAAAGCGGCGATGCCTTTGGACTTGTGCTTGGGATTGATCCTGAATGGGGATATTTTAATCTTGAGGAGCTGAAAGAACTAAACGCACAAAGGCTTATTTTAGAGGATTTTCCAAAGACCTTTAGAGAGCTGAAAGATACAGAACTTAAAAAGCAGATGGATGAGCAGGAGCTTCAGTCTGTCTTTAACGGAGAACTTAGCTTTGTAGAAGAAGAACTTGAAGCACCTGAAGAAACAGAAGAAGTTAGAATGGCTGACACAGTTCAGGCTACCTTATTTGATTACCTAAAGGATAGAGAAGAAGTAGAGCTCAATGAAAAAGAGGAAAGCCCTTTAGATGATTTGGCAGTTAAAGCAGGTGATACCGTCTACTTTCATCATGAAGAGTACAAGATCAGAGAAATTTCTAAAAATGAAATCACAGGAAGAAATGACTTGTGGCTTGATCCTGTAAGACAAGGCAATCATCAAATTCCGATTGTAGCCTTTACAGATAATGAGGATCTTCTGAAGCAGATAAGCCTTAAAAGACCGAACTTTATTGTCGGTGATGAAGTTAAATACAAGGATAAAGACTATACCATCACACGCTTTGATGATATGGGAAACAACCTAAAGACGGTAACAGTTAAAGATAATACAGAATATCTTGGCGGTATGATAACAGGCTCCGATGTGATTCCTTATCGTCTTGAAAGCGACCTTGAGAGGATATTTGAAAATCTGACATATCAGAGTCCTGAAAAGACAACTGAAGAAATTGAAATAAAGAAAGCTGAGGCTCATAACTTCCAAATTAAAGAAGAAACGCTACCTGACAAGTTATCTCCAAGTGAGAGATTAAACAATAACCTTGAAGCAATCTCGATGTTAAATCGAATTGAAAGAGGTGAGAGAGATTTAGATATTACCGCTCAGGAAGTTTTAGCAAGGTATGTAGGCTGGGGAGGACTTGCTGATGTATTCGATGAAGAAAAAGGCGGACAGTGGAAAGAAGCGAGGAGCTTTCTAAAAGAGAACTTATCTCAGGCAGAATATGAAGCTGCAAGAGAATCTACTTTAACGAGCTTTTACACACCGAAAACAGTGATTGACGGAGTGTATAAGACGCTTTTGGATATGGGATTTAAACAGGGAAACATTTTAGAGCCATCAATGGGAATAGGGAACTTTATAGGCAATATCCCTGATGAAATGAATAAGTCTAAGTTTTATGGTGTAGAGCTTGACTCTGTAAGCGGTCGAATTGGAAAACTCTTATATCCTGAAAGTGATATACAGATTAAGGGGCTTGAAGAAACTTCCTTCTCCAATAACTTCTTTGATGCGATTATCGGCAATGTACCCTTTGGAGAATATAAGGTAAATGACAGGGAGTATAACAAAAATAACTTCCTTATCCATGATTATTTCTTTGCCAAGTCCATTGATAAAGTAAGAAACGGCGGTATTATCGCCTTTATTACATCAAGTGGAACGATGGATAAAAAGGACGAAAGTGTAAGACGCTACCTTGCTGCAAGAGCAGAGTTTTTAGGAGCGATAAGACTTCCGAACGATACCTTTAAGGGCGTAGCAGGAACAGAAGTAACCTCAGATATTATCTTCCTAAAGAAAAGGGACAGTATCAGAGAAAGGGATGAGGACTGGATTCACCTTGCTGAAGATGAAAACGGGCTTTTATATAACAAATACTTTGTTGATCATCCTGAACAGGTGCTTGGTTATATGGAAGAAATATCCGGAAGATTTGGGAATACAATAGCTTGCCTGCCAAAAGAAAACACAGACTTAAAGGAGCTACTGACAAAAGCAAGCGAAGAAATCTCTAAAAATGCTAATTATGAAGAAATAGAGCTACTTGATGATGAAATTACCTCAATTCCTGCCACAGATGATGTTAAAAACTTTTCATATACCATTATTGATGATGATGTTTATTACAGAGAAAATTCCCTGTTTATAAAGAAAGAAGTAACGGATAAAAACAAGGAAAAGATTAAGGACTATCTTGAGTTAAACGCTGCCTTAAAGGATGTTATTTCCAAACAGAAAGAAGATTTTTCAGATGATGAAGTAAAGAAAGCTCAGGAAAAACTAAACGAAATTTATGACAGCTTTTCTAAGAAGCATGGATATGTCAATAACCTTTCTAATACCAGAGCCTTAAAAGAGGATAGCAACTTCCCGCTTGTTTCTTCCATTGAAATCCTTGATGAAGAAGAAAACTTCAAAGCAAAGGGAGATATTTTCTCCAAGCGAACAATCACAAAGGCGAAGGTTATCGACCATGTAGACACTTCCCTTGAAGCTCTTGTTTTATCGGTATCAGAAAAAGGATATGTGGATTTTGAGTATATGGGAAGCCTTACAGATAAAGACAGACCGACTTTGATAGAAGAACTTAGAGGGGAAATCTATCTAAATATCAGAGAAGAACAAAACTTTTATAGACCATTATCTTTTAATCTTGAAGATGGAGATCTACCTTTTGCCTGTGCAAACGGCAGTAATTCATATAAGTACGGCTATGTAACAAAGGATGAGTATCTAAGCGGAAATATCAGGGACAAAATTGCCATAGTAGACAGTTACTTTGCAAAGTTAAGACAAACCGAAAGAGAGTTACCTCATCTTGGCTATGCGGAAGATGGCAAAGAAAAAGAGCTGATAAGCTATGAGATAAGCCGTTTGGAATATCAAAAGGCAGAGCTTACAAAAGTTCTTCCAAAGGAACTTGAAGCAAGTGAAATCAATGTAAGACTCGGAGCTACTTGGATACCGAATAAGGATATTGAAAAATTCATCTTTGAAACGCTGAAAACTCCGGGATATGCCAAATGGGATATTAAGGTTAAATTTTCAAATCTGACAAGTGAATGGAATGTTGAAGGAAAGAGCAGGGACAGAGGAAATGACCTTGCAGAGATGACCTACGGTACCTCAAGGGTAAATGCCTATAAGCTGATTGAAGATGCACTGAACTTAAAAGAAACAAAGGTATTTGACCAGATTGTAAATCCGGACGGCTCGAAAACTTCTGTATTAAATAAAAAGGAAACGCTTCTTGCAGGACAAAAGCAGGAGCTTCTAAAAGAAGAATTTAAGAACTGGATATTTAACGATCAGGAAAGAAGAAACCGTCTTGTAAAGTTATATAACGAGCGTTTTAACTCTATCCGTAACAGAGAATATGACGGCAGCAACCTTTCTTTTGAGGGAATGACCACAGAAATTGATTTAAGACCTCATCAAAGAAATGCCATAGCAAGAAGCCTTTATGGAGGAAATACCTTGCTTGCCCATGTGGTAGGTAGTGGTAAGACCTTTGAAATGGTGGCGTCTGCGATGGAAAGTAAAAGGCTTGGAATGTGCAGTAAGTCCTTGTTTGTTGTCCCCAATCACTTAACAGGTCAAATCGGTCGTGAGTTTATGCAGCTATATCCTTCAGCTAACATTATGGTTGCAGATAAGAAAGATTTTGAGCCGAAAAATAGAAAAAGGTTTATCGGAAGAATTGCCACAGGAGAATATGATGCGGTTGTAATCGGGCATACGCAGTTTGAAAAAATCCCTATGTCAAAGGAATATCAGGAGAAACACATTCAGGATCAGATTGATGAAATTATAAACTATGTGGAGGAATATAAGCATGACAGAAATCAGAACTTTACGGTAAAGCAGCTTGAAAAAACGAAAAAGAAGCTGGAAACAAGGCTTGAAAAGTTAAACGATGATTTTAAAAAAGACGATGTCATTACCTTTGAAGAATTAGGTGTAGATAAGCTCTTTATTGACGAGGCACATAATTACAAAAATCTCTATCTTTACACCAAAATGAGAAATGTAGCAGGTATTGGACAGTCTGAAGCCTTTAAGTCCTCCGATATGTTTATGAAGTGCAGATACATGGATGAAATGACAGGTGGAAAAGGTATTGTCTTTGCCACAGGAACGCCTGTCAGTAACTCGATGACAGAGCTTTATACTATGCAGCGTTATCTTCAGTATGAAAGCCTTAAAAAGAATAATTTGGAGCATTTTGATAGCTGGGCTTCTACCTTTGGTGAAACGCAGTCAGCTTTTGAATTATCTCCTGAAGGTACAGGGTATAGAGTAAAGACAAGATTTTCCAAGTTCTATAACCTTCCTGAACTAATGTCTATGTTTAAAGAAGTTGCGGATATTCAGACAGCAGATATGCTAAATCTTCCAACGCCTGAAGCACACTATGAAGTTATTAAAACTTTGCCAAGTGAGGAGCAAAAGGAAATTCTAAAGAGCTTATCGGAAAGAGCTGATGATGTGAGAAACAGGGTAGTAGAGCCTGACGAAGATAATATGCTTAAAATTACCAATGACGGTAAGAAACTCGCCTTAGATCAGCGTTTAATCAATCCTTTACTTCCTGACAATCCTGACAGCAAGGTCAATGTGTGCGTGAAAAATGTCTTTTCCATTTGGGATAAGACAAGAGAAAATAAGTCCACACAGCTTCTTTTCTCCGATATGTCAACTCCAAAAGGAGATGGAGAGTTTAATATTTACGATGATATTAGAGAAAAACTTGTGGCAATGGGAATACCGAAACAAGAAATAGCCTTTATCCATGAAGCAAATTCTGATAAGCAAAAGGATGAACTCTTTGCAAAGGTAAGAAAAGGCGAAATTCGTATTTTGATGGGTTCGACTCAGAAAATGGGAGCCGGAACGAATGTGCAAAACAAGCTGATTGCACTTCATGATTTAGATGTCCCATGGCGTCCTGCCGATGTAGGACGGATTTTGCGGACATTCAAAATAAAAAAGAATGTGGAGGTAACAGACAATGGCAAAGACAATTTTTGAGGAAATGGGCGGCAAATACGAAAGGCAAGGCGATTATTTAATACCGTGCTTAACTGTACCCGCCGAAGAAGAACAGCCGATAGGCATCTGGGGACAGCGGCATTTGGATTATCTGAAGCATCACTGCAAAGTTACATACACCAATCTTCTTACAAGCGGCAGACTTAACGCTTACCTTGCCGACATTGACAGACAGGCACAGGAACGCTTTGAAAGGCTCATAGAGGGTATGAAACAGGCACAGGGCATAACGGAACAGCTAAAGGCAGAAAACGCCTTAGAATGGACAGGATGCCTCAATAACATAAGGGCTTGTGCGAGGGAGATTGTGGAAAAGGAAATTATTTTTGCATAAACAGATGATTAGTGGCAGGGGGAAATCCTGCCGCTTTTTCTGCTTTAGTTTGTCAGCTTGACAAATAAAGGGTTAAGGAATATAATTAGATTCAGTATTATACAAGGAGTTAATAAATATGCGGCAAGGTATTCTTAAATAAACTGTCAATTTGATAGTGGGAACAAAAAGTAGCAGTCCCGTTTCACTTTTAATATGGGGCTTAGTTTTTTGTACCCAGTTTAAGAATACTTTTATCATGTAATTTTATATGCCCGAAAACATATAAGTGTTTTGGGGCTATTGGAGTTATTTACCCAGTGATAGGAGTATTTATCACTGGGTATTTTTATGCCCTTTTTTGGGTGTTGATAGGAGGAAAATCACATGAAAATAATTAACTTAGGCATTCTGGCTCACGTTGACGCAGGAAAGACAACATTAACGGAGAGTTTATTGTATACCAGTGGTGCAATTGCAGAACCAGGGAGCGTAGATAAAGGCACAACAAGGACAGATACAATGAATTTGGAGCGTCAAAGGGGAATCACTATCCAGACAGCAGTGACATCTTTTCAGTGGGAGGATGTAAAAGTCAACATTATAGATACGCCAGGCCATATGGATTTTTTGGCGGAAGTATACCGTTCTTTATCCGTATTAGACGGAGCAGTATTATTAGTTTCTGCAAAGGATGGCATACAGGCACAGACCCGTATACTGTTTCATGCACTACAGACAATGAAGATTCCGACAATTTTTTTCATCAATAAAATTGACCAAGAGGGGATTGATTTGCCAATGGTATATCAAGAAATGAAAGCAAAGCTTTCTTCGGAAATTATAGTGAAGCAAAAGGTTGGGCAGCATCCCCATATAAATGTAACGGACAATGACGATATGGAACAGTGGGATGCGGTAATTATGGGAAACGATGAACTATTAGAGAAATATATGTCAGGGAAACCGTTTAAAATGTCAGAACTGGAACAGGAAGAAAACAGGAGATTCCAAAACGGAACGTTATTTCCCGTTTATCACGGAAGTGCTAAAAACAATCTGGGGATTCGGCAGCTTATAGAAGTGATTGCCAGTAAGTTTTATTCATCAACGCCTGAAGGTCAATCTGAACTATGCGGGCAGGTTTTTAAGATTGAATATTCAGAGAAAAGGCGGCGTTTTGTTTATGTGCGTATATATAGCGGAACATTGCATTTGAGGGATGTTATTAAAATATCTGAAAAAGAGAAAATAAAAATCACAGAGATGTGTGTTCCGACAAACGGTGAATTATATTCATCCGATACAGCCTGCTCTGGTGATATTGTAATTTTACCAAATGATGTTTTGCAGCTAAACAGTATTTTGGGGAACGAAATGCTGTTGCCGCAGAGAAAATTTATTGAAAATCCTCTCCCTATGCTCCAAACAACGATTGCAGTAAAGAAATCTGAACAGCGGGAAATATTGCTTGGGGCACTTACAGAAATTTCAGATGGCGACCCTCTTTTAAAATATTATGTGGATACTACAACGCATGAGATTATACTTTCTTTTTTGGGGAATGTGCAGATGGAAGTCATTTGTGCCATCCTTGAGGAAAAATACCATGTGGAGGCAGAAATAAAAGAGCCTACTGTTATATATATGGAAAGACCGCTTAGAAAAGCAGAATATACCATCCACATAGAAGTCCCGCCAAATCCTTTCTGGGCTTCTGTCGGGTTGTCCATAGAGCCGCTCCCTATTGGAAGCGGAGTGCAGTATGAAAGCAGAGTTTCACTTGGATATTTAAACCAATCGTTCCAAAATGCGGTTATGGAGGGGGTTCTTTATGGCTGCGAGCAGGGGCTGTATGGATGGAAAGTGACAGACTGTAAAATCTGTTTTGAATATGGATTGTATTATAGTCCTGTAAGTACCCCCGCAGACTTTCGGCTGCTTTCCCCTATCGTATTGGAGCAGGCTTTAAAAAAAGCAGGGACAGAACTATTAGAGCCATATCTCCACTTTGAAATTTATGCACCGCAGGAATATCTCTCACGGGCGTATCATGATGCCCCAAGGTATTGTGCAGATATTGTAAGTACTCAGGTAAAGAATGACGAGGTCATTCTGAAAGGAGAAATCCCTGCCAGATGTATTCAAGAATACAGGAACGATTTAACTTATTTCACAAATGGGCAGGGAGTCTGCTTGACAGAGTTAAAAGGATACCAGCCAGCTATTGGTAAATTTATTTGCCAACCCCGCCGCCCGAATAGCCGTATAGATAAGGTTCGGCATATGTTCCACAAGTTAGCTTAACAGCTTGCAAAAGTCATATAAAATGAGATTTGAAAGGATTAGAGACTAATTATGATGAAATGCGAATGGATATTGTGTCCTGTTTGTGGGAGCAAAACCCGTAATAAAATTAGGAAGGACACTGTTTTGGAGAATTATCCCCTTTATTGTCCAAAATGCAGACAAGAAAGCTTGATTAAAGTTGACAACTTGAAGATAACTGTCATCAAAGAGCCAGACGCTTAAGACGCAGAGCCGATGAAATTGTGGAACAATTCACGAATCATCGGCTCTTTTTGTTTCGTATTTGAAAGAACAAACTCACCAAATAAAAAAAACGATATTCGGGTGGGTTATTTTGTTATACCCTAAATTACCCTCTGAATTTGTTTTTAAATTTGGAGGGATTTTTTTATGTTCTTTTTTCGGGCGGTTATTCATCTGCTCATACGAAGTAAAATTTATCAATACATAGCATATCAGAGAATGGCAGGAAACCAGTTAAAAAAATTTCTGCCAGTGCAGCGGTACTTCTCACCTTGAAAGTGGAAGTACAATCTCCATACAACAGAATTTGTATTTCCCATAACCGTGAAGGTCACAGAGCCTTTGCGGTTTTTCTTTTGTCGTTTTTTGTTGGAAAGTGCCGCAGGGCTGTTTCTGGTGTGCGTTGCCGCTCCCCGCCTCTCCATCTGGATTTTTACATTTCAAAAATTCAGATTGGAGGTATTAGCGGTGAAATACGCACCAAGAAAAGTATATATCAAAGAAAGCGGCGGCTATGTGGAACTGTCCTATACGGATTTCTGCCGCCGCAGGCAAGCCGACAAGGGATATATGGACAAGCTGTTTATCCCCGTCCAAGGTTGTCTGCTTGAAGTCGTAAGGGAGCAATATGCGGACTTCTACCGTGACAGGGAGCGGTGGCGTTACCTGCAAAAATTAGATGCGAGGAACAGCCTGCTATCTCTGGACGGATTTACGGACAGCGAGGGGAATCCTCTGGACTTTATCGCTGATGAAGCGGCGGACATTGCGGAAACCGTTGTCAATGCTGTTATGGTGGACAGGCTGAAAGCCGCCCTGCCTTTGTTGTCGGATAGTGAGCAGGAGTTGATACAGGCAATCTTTTTTGACGGACTTTCCGAGCGTGAAGTCGGGGCGAGGTTAGGCATAACCCAGAGCGTTGTGAACAAACGCAAAGCCAGAATCCTAAGAAAACTAAGAAAGATAATAGAAAATTAAAATTTAAGGCGTTCAGCCCCCTTGTTTTTTCCTTTGGGAAAATGAGGGGGCTTTTCTCTGCCCTCTCAATCAATTCTGATTGGAGGAAGAAAGAATGGCATACAACCACGGACGGGAGGACAGGAAATGGCGTATCTGGAAAGAAGCGGAGGAAAAGCTGCTGCGTGAGTGCGGCGTTGATGAAGTGACCATTGAGCAGATACGCATAGCGGACAGGGCAGACTTCAATTCCAACAGGCGGTTTTACCGATGGACGAATGACGTTGCGGAATACCTTGAGGACATGGCAGACAGGGAGCGGCAAGCGGAGGTGAATACAGTTGCGGAGTTACTGGACGAGATTGAGAGCGAAAATCTCTATCAAGTATTAGTCACGGTGGACGGGCGTACCTTGAAAATCGTCCTGCTGAAAATGCAGGGGTATTCCACAAAGGAGATTGCCCCACTTGTGCATTTGACGACTGGTGCCATCTATGCGAGGTTAGACCATCTGCGGAAGAAGCTTCGGAAAATTTTGTAAGCGTCTAATACATCCCATTATTCTGCGGGCTACTGGGTGGGGAGTGGAATCTCCCCGCTTATTTTTGGCAGGAGGAAAACGGGATGGCATATAAAGCTAAGGCGTACACGCTTCGGGAGGAATCCACGGAAAGCGGTATAAGGTATTTTATCAGTTTTAAGGACGGGCAGGGGGAACACCACGAACTGGAAGTATCCGAGCAGTTATTCTTTGAATTTCGGCAGATGGAACGCAGGAACAGGAATCTTCTCCAATGGGACGAGCGGCACAGGGAGTTTTCGGAAGTATGGGACGAAACGCTGAACAGGCGGGCGTTAAAGCTGCCTAAGAGCATTGAGGAACAAATGATTGAAGCAGAACGGGCGGAACTGCTCTGTAAGGCGGTTGACAGACTGCCAGAGATACAAAGGCGACGTTTCCTGCTCTACTACGAGTATGAGTTCAATTTTTACCAAATCGCCGCTATGGAGCATTGCACCGCTTCTGCAATACAGAAATCCGTTGCTGTTGCAAAGAAGAAAGTAAAAGCGGAAATGAGGAAATATCTCCAACCATGACCGACACCGCCCGAAAAAGAAATCTGTTTTTTATTTGTGTGGGATTGGCGGTATTACATACTCTCACTTTTTTCGTGGGAGTAAATCTATTTTTAAGGAGGTCAACGCCTATGTGCAACAAAAACAAGATAACTGCCCGAAAGGAGGAAACCCATGCAGAAGTTACAGACAGTCAACGCCGAAACGCTCCTTTATGAGCCGCTTGAGAAGCCGTCCTTTGTGGTGGACAGCCTTATCCCCACAGGCTTGTCGCTGTTCTGCGGCTCACAGAAGATAGGCAAGAGCTGGCTCATGCTGAAGCTGTGCTTATGCGTGTCGCAGGGAATCCCCTTATGGGACATGACGACAATGGAGGGCGATGTGCTTTACCTCTGCCTTGAGGACACGTTCTGCCGCATACAGGACAGGCTGTTCCGTTTGACGGACGAAGCGAGCGGGCGGCTTCATTTTGCCGTGGCAAGCTGCAAGCTGTCAGACGGTCTTATCGTGCAGCTTGAGGATTATCTGAAAGACTATCCAGACAGCAGGCTCATTGTCATTGATACCTTGCAGAAAGTCCGTACAGCTTCAAAAGACAACGCCTATGCAAGCGACTATGGGGACATCTCCCTAATCAAAGATTTTGCCGACAGGCACTCTCTGGCGGTCATTGTCGTACACCACATCCGAAAGCAGAATGACAGCGATGTGTTCAACAAGGTGTCTGGGACGACAGGCTTAACGGGGAGTGCGGACGCTACCTTTGTTCTGGAAAAGGAGAAACGGGCATCTGACACCGCCAAGCTGTATGTAACGGGCAGGGACACGCCCTATCAGGAATACACGCTCCGTTTCCGTGATTGCAGTTGGGAACTTGTGGAGAGGAAAACGCAGGAGCAGCTTGCGAAAGAAACGATACCAGATGTCCTTTTTCGGTTGGTGGATTTTATGAGGGATAAGGAAGAATGGGCAGGCACGGCAACGGAGCTGTTAGCCGCTATGGGGGAAACGGAAACCATACCCACGGTGATTACGAAATGGCTGAATGAATATCACACCACATTTTTAAGCGAGAACCGTATCTGCTACCAGTACAGCCGCAGGAAAGACGGCAGGCAGATTGCCCTTGCAAGGAGGGCGGGTGACAGCGGTGACGGCGGTGACAGCGATATTGGGATACCCCCTGTTACTGTCATTGACGCTTAAAGCCATGTAAAGTTGGCGGCTCTGCCCTGCGGGTGACAGCGGTGACGGCAGTGACAGTGATTTTAGGATACCCTGCCGCTGTCATCCCTACGGGAGAACACCCCGCAAACGCAAAATGCAGGCGTGGGATTCACCCGCCCTTTTCGGGCGTGTAAAATCACCCCTGCGGTCAGAAAAATCTCTCCGATTTTTCCGACTGCGTTTACAGGGTGTAACACACTACACTTTGCCCTGCAAAGAGCCGTGTGCCAGACGTTCCCTCTGGACTCCCTTATGGCAGGTCTTACGCCCTGCTATCCTACGCCTTGCGGCTTCGGATAAAAGAACGGCGGCATGACGGTTACAGCTCTTGCGAGGGAGTATCCCAAAAACACCGTCACCATCGTCATGACCGTCATGCAGGGGATAAGGGTGACAGTTACGGCAATCGGCAGGGGGCATCCCAAAACTGCCGTCACCACCGTCACCGCTGTCACCCAAAGGGCAGTTACCCGCCGAAGAAAGGAAGATGATGGATTATGCCCTATGCAATCCTGCGTTTCCAGAAACGCAAAGCGGGCGGCGTTGCGGCTTGCGAACGCCACAACGAGCGGAAGAAAGAAGCCTACAAAAGCAACCCAGATATCGACATGGAACGCTCTAAAAATAACTATCATCTTGTCGCACCGCCAAAGTACACCTATAAGAAAGAGATTAACCGAAAGGTAGCCGAAGCAGGGTGCAGGACAAGGAAAGACAGCGTGATGATGGTGGAAACGCTCATCACGGCTTCACCAGAATTTATGAACCAGTTACCGCCCGAAGAACAGAAAGCGTATTTTACGATGGCTCTGGATTTCATTTCGGAGCGTGTCGGGGAGCAGAATATCCTCTCCGCAGTCGTCCACATGGACGAGAGAACGCCCCATATGCACCTCTGCTTTGTGCCGATTACACCAGACAATAAGCTGTCCGCCAAAACAATTTTAGGCAATCAAAAGAGCCTGTCGGAGTGGCAGACCGCCTACCATGAGCGGATGTCCTCACGTTGGAATCAGCTTGAGAGAGGTCAATCTTCGATGGAAACCAAGCGGAAACACGTCCCCACATGGCTCTATAAGTTGGGCGGCAGGCTTGATAAGCAGTATGGGGAAATCGTGTCTGCCCTGTCCGACATCAACGCCTTTAACGCAGGGAAAAAGCGTGACAAGGCTCTGGAACTGGTTGCCGCATGGCTGCCCGAAGTGGAGAAATTCTCTAAGGAAATCGGCAGACAGCAGGCGTATATCGACAGCTTAAAGGAGCAAATCGGGCAGGAAGCCGACTATGCAGGGCGTATGCGTGATGAAAAGTACGAGCAGGAATTAAAGGTGCAGAAAGCCAACCAGAGGATATTTGAATTGCAGAGAACCAACGAGCAGATGGGGCGGCTGCTCTCAAAGATACCGCCAGAAGTGTTGGAAGAATTACAGAGAACAGGCAGAAACAAATCAAGAGAAAGGTAAAAAGTGAATGAAGAAACAGGATTTTAAGGTGTTAAAGACCAAAGATTTATACCCGTTTCCCGACAATCCGTTTCATGTTGTGGAGGATGAAACGCTGTCAGAGTTAGCGGAAAGCATCAAGGAATTTGGCATTGTCACGCCGATAATCACACGCCCGAAAGAGGACGGGAACGGTTATGAAGTGATTGCGGGGCAGCGGCGTGTCCGTGCGTCCGAACTTGCAGGTATAAATACCGTGCCTGCATTTGTCCTGCCCTTAGACCGTGACCGAGCCATCATCACCCTTGTAGACAGTAATTTACAGCGTGAAAATATCCTGCCATCGGAGCGGGCGTTTGCCTACAGGATGAAATCCGAAGCCATGAAGCGGCAGGGTTTCCGCACAGACTTAACCTCGTCACAAGTTGTGACGAAGTTGCGGACGGACGACAAAGTGGCACAGGGCTTCGGCGTGGGCAGGATGACCGTCCAGCGTTTTATCCGCCTGACGGAACTGATACCGCCGATTTTGCAGATGGTGGACGAGGGGAAAATCGCCCTCACACCTGCGGTGGAACTGTCCTTTTTGAAGAAAGACGAGCAGGAAAATCTCTTTGCCACGATGGAGAGCGAAGAAGCAACGCCCTCACTCTCACAGGCACAGCGGATGAAAAGCATGAGCCAGAGCGGGCAGCTTGACATGGATATGATATTTTCCATTATGACGGAGGAAAAGGGAAACCAGAAAGAAACCTTGAAAATCAACACAAGCAAACTGAAAAAATACTTTCCGAAGGACACAACGCCGAAGCAGATGGAGGAAACCATCATCCGACTTCTGGAACGTGAGTTGCAGAGAAAACGGAGCAGGGACAGCCGCTAACCTTCTTTTTTCGGGAAGTAAATGCAGGAATTTGGAACAGAAGAAAGACAGAATTTTAAGGAGAATGAGGTAAGGAATGAAAGAAATCCAGTATGAGATTGTAAAGGAAATCGCCGTATTGTCTGCGAGTGACAGCGGCTACACAAAGGAAATCAATCTTATTTCATGGAACGGGAGAGAGCCGAAATATGACATCCGCAGCTTTTCCCCGAACCGTGAGAAGTGCGGAAAGGGTATCACGTTGAACGCTGATGAAGCAGCGGCACTCCTTGAAGCATTACAGAAAGAAGTAAACAGCGGGGATTGATGGTATCTGATTGACAGGGCGGGGCGTTTCCAGACGTTCTCCTGCCCTGTCTGGAAAGGAAGATTTAAGTATGGGCGAGGATAGGAAAACAACTGGAAGAAGAAAGCGTATTGTGCCAAAAGGGCAAGTACAAATGATTATCAGTCGAGAATATATCGGCACACAGACCGTTGCAGAAGCGTTTGTCCCGATTATCTCCGAGGATATTCGGAAGAAGATTGCCGAGGGCGACACCTTCGACAATGAGGGGCTGTCCGCTTAGAATGTACGCAATGGAACATGAAAACGTTAGGACAGATATGGAGGTTTTACAGTATGGCAGGAATAAGAACGGAGAACAAGATTTATGAAGTCGGCATTTACTGCCGCTTATCAAAGGACGATGGCACGGATAACGAGAGTGCGAGCATTGCGACACAAAAATCCATCCTCACGGATTATGTGAAAAGGCAGGGATGGCATTTAGCAAAAACGTATGTTGACGATGGCTACTCTGGAACAAATTTCCAAAGACCAAGTTTCCAGAATATGATTAAGGACATTGAAAACGGGCTGATAAACTGCGTGATTACAAAAGATTTATCCCGTCTGGGGAGGAACTATCTTGATTGTGGGTTATATCTGGAAGTCTTTTTCCCAGAGCATAACGTGAGGTATATAGCGGTCAATGACGGCGTGGACACCTTAAACAAATCCGCTATGGACATCACGCCTTTCCGCAACATCCTAAACGAAATGTATTCTGCCGATGTGTCAGTCAAGATAAAATCGGCGTACCGTGCGAGGTTTCAGCAGGGGAAATTCATGGGAACAACAGCCCCTTATGGCTATGTCAAAGACCCTGCCGACCACAACCATCTGCTGATAGATGACAAAGTTGCCCATGTGGTAAGGGAGATATTCGACCTTGCGTTAGCGGGCAACGGCATCGCCAAAATCCGCAAGCACATCAACAAACAGCATATCCTACGCCCTGCCGCTTATGCGGTGGAGCAAGGGGCAACAGGCTATGAGCGGTACTTTGAGGATAACGAGGAAAACCGTTATATTTGGAGCGAGAACAGCGTGAGGGGCATTTTAAGAAGCCCGATATATGCGGGCAACCTTGCAGGCTACAAGCGGATTGCAGCCAACATGAAAAGCAAGAAACGCCCCTCTAAGCTGCCCGAAGAATGGGAAGTGATACCAGACACCCATGAGGGGATAGTCACGCAGGAGGAATTTGACACCGTACAGCAGCTTATGACGAGCCGCAGGCGGGAGCAGAACGCAGGGGGATTTGAGAATATCTTTTCGGGCGTTATCAAGTGTGCGGACTGCGGCTATGCGATGCGGGCGGCGAGTGCCAACAGGAGGAAACGCCCCGACATCATCGACTGCGTACAATACACCTGCAATAATTATGGCAGATATGGCAATGTTATGTGTACCGCACACAGCATTGAAGCGAGGGACTTATTCAATGCCGTCCTTGCCGACATCAACCGCTTTGCGGATATGGCGGTCAATGATGAAAAGGCGGTCAGAGCCATAGAAAGGCGGCTCACGGAAACAGACCAGAGCAGGGCGAAATCATTAGAGAAAGAAAAGAAGAAGCTGAACAAACGCCTTGCGGAGCTTGACAGGCTGTTTTCCTCTCTCTATGAGGACAAGGTAATGGAGCGTATCACGGAGCGGAATTTTGAGATGATGTCGGGGAAATACCAGAAAGAGCAGCTTGAAATTGAAGCACGGCTGAAAGAGGTAACGGAAACGCTCAATGACAGCTATGAGAAATCGCAGGGCGTGAGGGACTTTCTATCCCTAATCCGCAACTATCAGGGGCTGAAAGAGTTGGACGCAACCATCATAAACGCACTCATAGACAAGATACTTGTTTCGGAACGTGAGAAACTTGCGGACGGGACAGTAAGGCAGGAAATCAAGATTTACTATAAATTCATCGGCTTTGTCGGTGAATTACATATCACACCCACAAAGCGGTGGACGGCGTTAAAGCCTAAAAATTGTACGGTGTGCGGTGTTGAATACGTCCCCAGCTCTGGAATATCAAAGTATTGTCCCGCTTGTGCTAAGAGGATACAGAGGGAGAAATCAAACGAGAGCAAACGCAGGAGTAGGGAGAGGAACCGAAGGGCATGTATTGAACTGTCCGCAAAAAATGACCGACTGACCTTGAGCAGAGAGCGGGTAGAATTGTAAGACAGGGAAATGAAAACAAAGAAGTCAGCATATTCAGATATGTAACGGAGAATACCTTTGATGCGTACCTTTGGCAGACCATCGAGAATAAACAGAAGTTCATTTCTCAGATTATGACAAGTAAAACACCTGTAAGAGTGGCGGAAGATGTGGACGAAAGCAGCTTAAACTATGCAGAGATTAAAGCCCTTGCTACAGGTGATCCGAAGATTAAGGAAAAGATGGATTTGGATAATGAGGTTACAAAACTTAAAATGCTTGAAGCAAACTACAAGTCCAACCGTTACAGATTAGAGGATAAGGTTGCTAAAAACTACCCGGAAGAAATAGCAAGAACGGAAAAACTCATAGAAGCTGTCAAGAAAGATATTAAAGATGTAGAACCTAAAGCTGAAGGCGATGAAAAGTTCACTTCTATTATCATTTTAGGTGAGAAAATTACGGATAAGAAATTAGCCGGAGAAAAGCTGCTTGAAGCTATTTCTAAAGTAAAGATCAATGAAAGCAAAGTTATCGGTAAGTATAGAAACATGGATTTAGAGGTAAGTTACAACTTCTTCACCAATGAGCATAACTTCAGTTTAAACGGTGCTGCAAAGCATTCAGGAGAGCTTGGAACGAGTACGGACGGTAATATTACAAGGCTTGATAATGCTCTTGAGAAAATGCCTGAGAAACTAAAGAGGCTTGAAGAAAAGCTCTTCAGCACAAAAGAACAGCTTGAAAATGCAAAAGAGGAATTACAAAAGCCTTTTGAAAAAGCTGATGAACTAAAGAATAAGGTGCTCCGCTTGGCAGAACTGAATAAGCTCCTTGATATGGGAGAAGTGGAAGAAAAGAAAAATGATAATCCCCTTGTAGAAGATGTAAAACGAGCCATCATTGACTTCTGCAACAGAGAGTATGAAGAAAATCATAGTTATGATGAGTTTGACGCTCTATATCCTGATTTAAAGCACATAGGAATTGCTTATACTGATACACCGGATGAAAGACATGGCATACAGTTTGAGTTAGACCTTGAGAATTATACAGCAACTCAATATGTAAATGATGTTGTAGTAAGTCATTATGATTATGTAAAGGAAAATGGAAGTGTTGAAAAGGCTCTTGATGTCATAAAATTTGAAATGGAAAATGGAGAGTTTAATACCTTTGTTTCGGTAGATGAAGAAGAATTAAAGCAAGCAATGGGACTTGAAATTGATGATGAAGGTAACTTCTATGATCCACTTTCTAAAGACCTTGATAATGATGGAATTGCTGACAGATATGACAATGACTTTAAGGACAGCGATTATTTTGAGTCAACCTATGATGTTGAAGATAATTTGCATACCAAAGAGGAAGCCACACAGAAAACGGGTGATAAACCATCTATCTTAGGACAGATAAGAGCCTATCAGGAAGAAAGTAAAACAGAAGAAAAACAAACAGCAAAAGAACAGGAATATGTACGATAAGGGAGGGAAACCTCCCTTTTACCATGAAAGGAGATAAAAAACATGGATTACAAAACAATGAGAAATCAGATAGAAGATATGGTAAGTGATAATCACAAGGACTTTGTTAAGGCGGTTATCAGCATGGAAAAAGGTATCAACGATGAAAGTGCTTTGGATAAGCTCTATGAGGCTTATATGGACAATGACACCATTAATTTACTGCATGAGGAATTTGATTACATGATTGAAGATTTAAGAGAACAGGGGCAGATTAAAGATCTTCCTTATGTTCAAGAGGAGAAAGATAATCTTGTCAATATCGTTGGAAATATTGTAGGAAAGATCGATGTAGTTGAAAGAGAAAATAAGAACGGCGAAGCCTTTCAAGTAGTAAACTTCTCTGTGGCATCTAAAGATGATGAGGGCAATAAGGTATATCATAATTGCTCCGCATACGGAGAAAAGGGTGATATTCCAAAAGACTTTAAGCAGGGAGATTTTGTAAAACTCTTTGGACAGATCAGAACTTCCGTTGACGATAACGGCAAGGAACATACTAACATCAGGATACTTTCTTCAAAGCTCTTAAAAGCAAAAGAACAGATGAAAGGTCGAGATGAAAAGAAAGAGTCTGTGCTTGGAGCTATCAAAAAATATCAGGCTGAAGATAAGGAAAAGCCTAAAGAAAAGAAAGAAACATCAAAAGAAGCTGAGAGATAAACTTATGGTCGGTGTGGTCTTGGGACTGCACCGACTCTTTTTTTTATTTGCGAAAAAAGGAGATAAAGATTATCTCTCCATCTCCTTACCCATATATATTCCGTAATTTTTTCGTATCTTATAAAGCTCGTCCATAGTGGATTTTGAGGAAGAATACTCTTGCATAAGGGTGTTCTTTTTTTCTTGTAATTTATCAAGCTCAGCTAAAATATCCTTTGAATTTGGGAGCTTGGAATAGGATTTTTTAAGCTCTGAGAGAGCATTTTCATATAGGGTAATCTGAGCTTTGTACTCTTCAAAAAATGCCTTGTCAGACGGATTAGCAGTATATTCCTTGTAGCACGCTCTGTACTTTTTAACGGTATGAACTTGCTCCATAGTGGTGGAAAGCTTCTGCATTTCCTTATCAATAGCCTTGATTTTCTCTTGTATATTTTGCCTTTCATCGGCTGCTTTTTGAATATACTCGTCAAGCTGTTTAACGGATTTAATGCCATGTTCTCTGATATAAATAACAGAGTCAGCCATTGTATGAAGGTTATGTTTGGTTGCCCAATATTCGTAGCCTTTGCTTTCCTTTACCTTTGCATTGGTGTTCATGTCAATAACATTGCCGATGCGTTTTTTGACGGCGGGAGTCTTGATGAACTCTCTTTCCGCAATGCGTTCTTTTAATCTTTCCTCGGTATAATCTTCTCCGATTGTTTTAGCCCTTGTAAATCTCGCCTTATCTTTTGGCTTAAAAGCAATGTGCTTACCGTATTTGATTTCATAGCCAAGATCAGCCATCTTCTTTAAAAATTCGTCCCAGTCCTTTGACTGTTTTATTATTCTATCAATGTCAAATTGAAGCCTGCTTTTCCAAGAAGTGCCATGTTTTGCCTGTTCATTTTCATACCAAGATTTACCGCTAGTCTTGTATTTTTTCTTATAGCTTTCGTAAAACTCGTCAATAACGGATAGGTTATTTTCTTTGCATAACTTATCGCTCTGGTAACGGATTTGGTGATAGCTTTTCTTGTTAGACTGGTAGCACCTGCCTGTTACCATATTTACATTATTGAAGATGATGTGATTGTGGATATGCCCCTTATCTATGTGGGTAGATAAGACAAATTCATACTCATCTTTGAGTATCTTTTTACACAGCTCCATACCTATTTGGTGAGCCAATTCAGGGCTTGCTTCTCCCGGTAAAAATGATTGAATGAGATGTCTTGCAAGAACGGTTCCTTTTGTTCCTGCGTCATTTCGTGTCCTTAAAAACTGAGTGTGAGCAGTTGCTTCGTGGCATTTATGAGTGCTTACTAAAAGCTGCTCGTCTGTTTTATCTCCATTTACAATGTAGTCGATAGCAAGATTAAGAGTCGATTTTATTGGGTGTATTTTTGTAATAGCCATTATTATTCACCTTCCGTTTCAGATGTTCTTTTCAGAAGTAGTGAATGAATTAGCCACAGCTCTTTTGAGAAATGTTCAATCTCTTTTTTTATATCATCGATGTCCTCTTTGTAGATTACACCTGTCGAATTTACTCGCTTTGCAATCTGATTGATGTTGTTTGTTGCATTAGAAAGTAAGCCTTGTAAATCTCTGAAAGGCTCTAAATCCACTTGATAAATTTCCTTTTCCAAAACGCATTTGCGGATGAAATGGCTCATGTTTCTACACTTCGCAAGTCTTTTTTTTTCTTCAAAAAGAGCCTTTTCTTCTTCAGTTAGTTTAATTTCAAGTCTTTCGTTTCTTATTCTATTTGCCATAGTTAGTTCCTCCTTTGAATGTATTTCTGGGTCTTAGGGTTCTCCCTAACAAGCTAAAAATTGATAAAAAAAGAAGCAGATCCCCAAGGGCTGCTTCGTCAATTTTCCGTAAGTGTCCGTACACTTACTGTGCTTGCTCAAAAAGTGTGAGTCATGGAGTAAGCATTAAGCGTTTATAATTATATTATCTGATTCTACAATATAGATGCTAAAAAGTCAAAAGAATCATTTAGATTGTTTTAAAAAAGTTAGTTGACATTAACTATCAACTGTCATATAATAAAAATCGACAGCATTGTCGGTTTTTGTTATATGGAAATGAGGTCTTTAGCTTGAAAGAAGAAAAACAAAAAGTAGGACAAATCAAAAAGAAGAAAATTAGAGAAGCTGCAAAAAAATGTTTTTTAACAAAAGGCTTTCAAAGCACAACGATGGAAGATGTTATTACAGAGATAGGTATGAGTAGAGGTGGTGTTTATCATCATTATGCAAGTACAAATGAAATGCTTAAAGACTTAATGCTTGATGGTAATGATTATAGAAATAGCTTGATAAATGAGTATTTGGAAAATAATCGAGGCAAAGATAAATATCAGGAAATGGGTGATATTTTGGTTGATAAGTCACTGGCTGATACAGATTTGATGAGATTATATACGCTCCTTTTACAGGCAAAAAAATATAATGAGGATTTGGAAAAGTTGTATCAAGAATTGAGACTTAATACGACTAATGAGCTGAGTTTAATCGCCAAGCAGCTTGGAATTAAAGCAGATATATTTGGTGACGGTTTTTTAGTGAATTATATCAATGGATTGATATTAAGTTCAGAAATTTTAGGTGCGAGAAAGTCTTATAGCGAGCATAAACGATATATAAAAGAAACAATGATAAATTATATTGTTGATGTAGAAAAGAAAAATTAAAACAATTAGGAGGTTTCAAATGAGCAAACGATTAGAGGTAAAGGATTTAATCAATATAGGATTATTTTCCGTATTAGGATTTATATTTATGATGATTGGGTCATTTTTAGGAATGGTTCCAGTTTTAATGCCACTTGTCCCATTTGCACAGGGAGTTTTGGTAGGACCTGTAAATATGCTGTATTCTACCAAGATTAAAAAAAGAGGAATGATTTTTATTCAATCATTATTGATTGCATTGGTATATGTTGCTATGGGACATGGACCTTGGGCATTATTAACTGCTGTTATTGCCGGTATTATTGCTGAAATAATTTTGAAATCAGGAGAATATACCAATGTAAAGAAAGCAAGATTAGCATTTTCAATTGCGCCTCTTTGCACGTTAGGAAATTGGCTTCCAATTTTTATATCGAGAAATGAATATATTAAGCAATTGTTAGAAAAAGGATACAAGCAAGAGTTCATTGATAAGATGCTTAGTGTTATGCCGAATTGGATTATTGTTGTAATGGCAATAGTAGGAATTATCGGTGCATATATAGGTTGCAGCATTGGAATGGCATTTCTAAAAAAACACTTCAAAAAAGCCGGTATGGAGAAATAAGATTTCATGGAGAGTTAGGATGATAATCAAACTTGATTTTCGTACAAAACTTTTTATGACGATAGTTCTTTCATATGTGATGGTATTAGGCAATATTCAAACAAAGTATTTCGTGCAAGCCATTTTAATATCCACAATTCCGATAATACTTTTAATTAACGCAAAATATATAAGAGTAGCTATTATTGGAGTGGCTACTCTTTTGTTTGTTTATGCTGCTGATAAATTTCTGATAGGGCTTAATTACAATCCTGTGGTTGCAATTTTATTGATAATAGTGATGGTTATTAAAAAAATTCTCCCCGCATTTTTGATGGGGAGATATACCATACTTACATCAAATGTTGGAGAAAGCATTTACTCATTAAAAAAAATGAAATGTCCAGATGAAATAGCCATTCCCTTGACGGTAATGGTACGTTTCTTTTATGCTGCAAGGATTGATTATAGTAATATAAAAAAAGCTATGCGTTTGAGAGGATTGACGCTTAAAAGGTTAATAAAGAGTCCAATTTTATTATTTGAATATAGATTAGTGCCATTATTGATGTGCTTATCAAAGGCAGCAGATGATTTGACGGTATCAGCTATGACGAAAGGGTTGGCTGTAAATCAAAAGAGAACAAGTATTAGTGAAACATATATGGGACTTGTTGACTTTATGTTTTTCTTAATAATGGCATGGATAATCTATCTATATATAAGGGGAAAATATGCTTGAATTACAAAATTTAACAGTGGGTTTTGACGGTGAAAGCATATTGAAAAATATAAATATGATTTTCAAACCCGGTGAAGTAACCGTCATTACAGGACATTCAGGAACAGGAAAAAGTAGCTTGCTAAAAGTTATCAATGGAATCATTCCGGAATACAATAATGCAGAATTAGAAGGAGATATTGTATTTAACGGAAAATCATTGTTTGGCTTGACAATATTGGAACGATCTAAATTTATATCTACAGTGTTTCAAAATCCTAAAACACAATTTTATTGTATCAATTCAACCGATGAACTGGCTTTTCAGTTGGAAAATAGAAACATAGACAAAGATTTGATTTTAGATAAAATTCAGTATTATTCAGCGGTTTTAGGTACAAAGGAATTATTAGATAGGAATATCTTTGAACTATCTGGAGGCGAAAAGCAGTTGATTGCAGTAACAGCTTGTGGGATTTCTGAAAATGAAATTATCTTGTTGGATGAACCCTCATCTTCCTTAGATCAGGTTGCAATAGAGCATTTACAGAATGCCATTATGGAACTGAAAAAAAGAAAGAAAATTATCATCATTGTGGAGCATAGATTGTTTTATCTGAAAGATATGCTTGATAAATTGTGTGTGATAGAAAATGGAACTTATAAAGAATACACAAAAGAGCAGTTTTGTGATGATTTCTTTGAACAGGTTTCTGAAAAACACAATCTAAGGAGTTTTAATGCGATTTCTAAAAACAATTTTTTAAGCAGGAAATATAAGCAAGTAGAAGTGTTAAAGAAAAATTCTTCAGATCTTGATTGTAAAGCATTGTCTTGTTTGAATTTCGAAAAAAAATATGAAAGAAAGGAAATCTTTGACTTCAGTATTGCCTTTGAATCCGGTATCAATTTCATCATTGGTCAAAATGGTGTTGGGAAAAGCACTTTTATCAATTTGCTGATGGGGCTGACAAGAGGAACAGGAGAGGTGTTTTATAACGGAGTAAAAGTAAAAAAACGATGTGAAAATATTTTTGCGATTATGCAAGATGTTAATTATCAACTTTTTACAGAATCTGTATGGCAAGAAATTTCAACTATTACTAAGGAGAATGAATTAAAAAATGAAATTTTGAGAACAGTAAACTTATTTGATAAAAAAGAAATGCACCCAAACTCATTATCGGGAGGTGAAAAGCAACGATTATTACTTGCTATGTCAATGCTGAGCAGGAAGCCCATCATAATTTTCGATGAACCGACAAGCGGATTATGTAAAAGGCAGATGGATATTTTGATTGGATTTCTTAATAAAATGACCGAACAAGGAAAGATAATTATCATAATCACACACGATTATGAATTTATAGATAGATGTAACGGAAAAGTATATGAGTTTGTGAAATAAATATAGGTAAAGGAGAATGATACGATGAAAGAAGATATGAAAACACAACTATTAACCAAAAGTCCTAAAGAACTGTTATTTAAGTTGGCAATTCCCGGAATAATCGGGATGATTGTCATAGGATTGTATCCATTTATGGATGGTGTGTTTGCAGGATGGCTCATTGGTGATTATGCTATGTCAGCCATTAGTGTATCTATATCCTTAACGATTATAAATGGAGGAATATCGGCATTGATTGGCGTTGGAAGTGCCTCAATACTATCAAGAGCAATCGGAAAGGGCGATAAAGAAACGACAGATAAAATATTCGGGAATTTTTGTTACTGGGTAATATTTTTTTCTGTAATTATCACGATATTGGGTTTGGTTTTTGCACCTCATTTTTTAGATTTGGTAGGAGCTAAAGGAAATATTAAAGAACTTGGTGTGAGATATTTAAGAATAGTTTTCTTTGGCTCTATATTTGTGAATTTTGCTCAAGCGGGAAATATGACAATGCGTGGCGAAGGTGCATTAAAGCAATCAATGATGATTATGGGAGCGGGAGCTATATTAAACATTATTTTAGATCCTATTTTTATGAAGTTGATGGGTGAATATGCGATTGAAGGTGCAGCTATTGCAACTGTAATATCTCAAATTGTACAAGCAATATTGACATTCCACTATTTTTCAAAGAAAAGTGCTTTTGTAGGGATCCATAAAATTCAAAAATACAAGGCAATTTATAGCGAAATGTTCAGTATAGGAAGTTCAGCAATGATGATGCAAATTTTATTTGCAGTACAGCAAACATTTTTGTTTAAGCAAGCCTTTGCGTATGGAGGAGATGATTGGGGAATTTTGATGTCTGCTACAATGCGATTATATATGTTTTCCTTTATTCCACTGTGGGGTATGAGTCAAGGCTTACAACCTGTTATTGGAGCTAATTTCGGAGCAAAACAATACGGAAGAGTAAAAGATACGATGAAGATTTTTATGTATGGTGCAACAATTCTTGCAGCAGCTTCATGGATACCATCAATGTTTTGTTCAGAAAAATTACTATCATTATTCAGTGTGAGAAGGGAGATTATTGAAGTTGGTGTTGTAAATTTTAAGATGTTTTATTCTACATTCATCTTATATGGAATTATGATTATGACACTTACATTTTTCCAATCCATAGGAGATGGGAAAAAAGCAGGCATGATTGTAATGCTTAGACAGTTAGTTTTATTTATTCCTGCAATATTACTATTTCCAAAGGCATTTGGAGCGTCAGCAGTTTGGTGGACAGAACCTATCGTAGATTTTAGTATGATTATGTTGGGACTGTTTTTAATGCTTAATGGACTTAGGAAAATGGGAAAAGACAAAGCGTAAATACAAGGACATTTGATATAAAAGCGAAAATAATCAAAAGAGGCTGTAGGTATGGATGCTATTTATCTATAATGAACGGAGGGAAAGGGAGGTGAACAAGTGTATAAGTTACCTTGTAGAATTGAAATGGAATAAAAATACTCCTTTTTTCTATAATCCTTGTAGTTGTCTGTCTTTCCATATTCTTGTCTAAACAATTAAATATAGTAAAAGAAAGAACAGGTTTCTTTCATTTCAGAGGACTTCTTATGCCAAGATGCAGGAGTCCTCCTTTTTTGTCTGAAAACAAATAGACAAAAAAAGAAATGGAGGAAACTTTATGGCAAAAGAGTATTACCTTTATGTCAGAGGGCAAAAGGTAAAAGTCAGTGAAGATATTTATAAAGTCTACTGGCGAGAACGAGAACACGAGAAGTATTTAGAGCAGGTGGACAGAAAAAACCACCTGCTTTTCTTTTCCTCTTTGGATCATGATGGACATTTTATAGATAACATCGCTGATGAAAGCGTTGATGTAGAAAAGATTGTTGAAACACAGATGATGATTGAGGCAGTCAGAAATGCTATATCAAAACTAAACGATGAGGAAAGGGACATCATAGAGCGTTTGTATTTTAATGATGAAACATTATCGAGTGTAGCAAGAAGTAAGAAAGTAAGCTATCAAGCTATACAATGGCGAAAAAACAATATTCTTAAAAAGCTAAAGGTGCTTTTGAAAGAATTTATAAAGTAAACGCCTTGTAGATGGGGGCAGATTTTCCTTTATAAATTGAAGGGAGATCTGTCCTTATATTTTTTTAAGGAAGTGATGAAAACCATAAAGTTGAAGAGAATCTCTCTTAAAGCCATTAGGCTATTGTTCCTTGAAAACTGAATAGACCATGACGGGACTTTTAATTACTTAGTGAGCGTAAGGAATTTACGCCATGACTTTCCTGCTGAAGAAATTCGGTTTAAATGAATACTGTCAAAGACAAGGATAGAAGGAAACGAGCGATAAATAAATTTTCTTAAAGCAAAGAACGAGGATAACTTTGCGAGCGATGACCTAAGTAATGATAATGATACTTCTTTAGTGAAAGCCGGCTCATCTTAACAGGGGCGGTGGTGAGATTCCAATGTTGCTTATCCTAAGCACCCGTTAATGTCATAAAACTTTAGATAAAATTATATGAGGAGGATTTAGAATGAATAATGAACTATTAAGATATAGCCTCCAATTATCTATGCTGTCTATGTTACTTTCTAAGCACTTGCTCAGTGATATTGAATATAAAAAGATAAAACTAAAGCTGATGAAAAAGTATAATATCTCTACAGAATTATATTTATAATGTTTTGCAAGTGTGGTATAATAGAACTGCATAGAAAGATACAAAAAGGAGGCGGTGCAGTGAAAAAGGATGTTAAAGTTATTAAAGGTGATACCACACTGAAAAGAACTGCATCAGGGTGTGTTCAACGCTCAATAAAGAGAGTGGCAGCTTATTGCAGAGTTAGTACGGATACTGAAGATCAGATTAATAGCTATAATTCTCAGGTAGAACATTACACAGAATTTATACAGAAAAATAAAGAGTGGACTCTTGCCGGAATATATGCTGACGAGGCGATAACAGGAACACAGGTTGATCGAAGAATTGACTTTCAAAGATTAATAAATGACTGTATGAACGGCGATATAGATATGATAATTACAAAGTCTATATCAAGATTTGCAAGAAATACATTAGACACCTTAAAGTATGTAAGAAAGTTGAAAGAGTTTAATGTTGCGGTCTTTTTTGAAGAGGAAAACATAAACACCTTAACAATGGATGGAGAGTTGCTTTTAACAATTTTAAGTTCAGTTGCGCAACAGGAAGTAGAGAACATTTCAGCCAATGTCAAAAAAGGTTTGAGAATGAAGATGGAAAGAGGAGAAATGGTAGGCTTTCAAGGGTGTTTAGGCTATGACTATGATCCGGAAACTAAAAGCATTTCTATCAATGAAAAAGAAGCTGAGATTGTAAGATATATTTTCAGAAGATATATTGAAGGTGTTGGCGGTATGGTAATCTCCAGAGAACTTGAAGAACAAGGATATTTATCGCCAAGAGGAAATAAAAGATGGACGGAAACAACAGTTTTAGGAATCATAAAAAATGAGAAATATAAAGGGGATCTTATGATGGGAAAGACCTATACGGTTGATCCTATTTCAAAGAGAAGATTGGATAATTTCGGAGAACAGGATAAGTTTTATATAGAGAACCATCACGAGCCAATCATTTCGGAAGAAGATTTTGAAAAAGCTCAAGGTATTAGATTAAGAAGGTCAAAAAACAGAAATACCGTTGCTAATAATGGCGGTAAGAGAGAAAAGTATTCAAGAAAATATGCTTTTAGCAGTATGCTTGAATGTGGATTTTGTGGTCATAATCTTTCAAGAAGAAATTGGCATTCGAGTTCAGAGTATACAAAAGTTATATGGCAGTGTGTCAATGCTACTAAAAACGGAAAGAAGTATTGTCCGCATAGTAAAGGGATTGAAGAAGAAGCCATAGAAAAAGCATTCATGGAAAGTTATCGTCAGGTATGCCACAATAATGTTGAAATTACTAATGAATTCCTTAAAACTGTGGAAGAAGAATTGAAAGACAACAGTTTAGCTAAAGACCTGAAGAAGATAACAAATCAACTTGATAAGATACTAAAGAAAGAAAAGGATCTTGTTGAGTTAAGGCTGAATGAGTCAATCAGCATGGATATATATCAGGATAAGTATAATGAAATAGCTATTAGTAAAGAGAAATTACTTGCAGAAAAAAGGACTTTAGAAGTAACACTCACTGATGAAAAAGCGTTGAAGAAAAGGCTCGAGGGGTTTAAAAAATTACTTGAGTCCAATAAATATCTTGAGGAATTTGATAGGGCAGTATTTGAAAGTATAGTAGATAAAATCATCATTGGGGGAACTAACGATGAAGGTGAAATTGATCCTGCAATGATTACTATCATATATAAGACTGGAAAAAAAGATTCTCAGGACGGAAGATTATTCAAGAGCAGAAGAAAAAATGCCAAGGAAGTTAATGAGGAAACTGACAACAAATTGTATCCTCATTCAAGCGACGAGGTTAATAATTTGTATTCCTATCCTATTGACAACACATGTTGAGAGTGTCGTATTGATGACAAGAGTTGCACCCACTAAGTAAAATAAAGTGTAGAAATTATAGGCTTCTTCCAGTGCTATCGTTAAAAGGTATAGGTGGGCTGGAATAAGCCTTGTTTTTTGGACTATAAAATAGGTGTGTGGAAACTTATCGACAGTAAAAGGTCGACAAGACAGAATGGATATTTGCAAAAATGCACCCACCTGCACCCACCTTTAAAAGATAATAGTAGGTTGATAATAGACTAAAAATAGGTTAAAATAAGACTAAATAAAGGAGGCGTATTTATGAAGGGGAAATGTATATTTTTAGATACATATGTCTTACAGCAGGATATGCGAATAAGGTTACCTAAAGCAGTTTTATCCAATTTGAATATTCAAAAAGGAAAAACAAAGTTTGATATATATTTAGATTCAGAAAGTGAATGTTTATTGCTAAAAATACATGATGAGGATGGTGAAAATTAGTGGATAAAATTCAAGCGATTTCGTTATTTAGCGGTGCAGGAGGAATGGATGTAGGATTTGAGAATGCAGGAGTGTCTGTGTTACTGGCTAATGAAATTGTAAGTGATGCTAGTGAAACATATCGTGCCAATCATCCACATACAAGGATTATTAACGATGATATTAACAACATAATTAATACTTTAGATAAGTATTATGGGATTGATCTTGTTTTTGGTGGACCGCCGTGCCAAGGGTTTTCAGTGGCGGGGAAAATGAATCCTTCTGATGAGAGGAGTAAGTTAATTTTTACTTTTTTGGATGCCGTAAATAAAGTACAACCTAAAATGTTTGTAATGGAGAATGTTAAAGCTTTAGGTAAGTTAGACAAATGGAGTTCGGTTAGAACAAAATTTTTAGATAAAGCCAAAGCAATGGGGTATAGATGTGAGCTTTATATTTTAAATGCAATTGAATATGGGGTGCCTCAAAAACGTGAAAGAGTGTTCTTCATAGGAATAAAAGATTGTAAAGATGATAATTTTGAATTTAATATTCGAAATCTTTTACAGAAACAAAAAAATCAAGCTCCTTTCATAAGGGAAACTCTAAAGGATCTTGGTAAAGCAGGAACTAAGGTTAATCCAAATACTTGTACGGCAAAAATTACTTTTGCTACTAAGCCGATTATGAGAAAATCTCCATATGCAGGTATGTATTTTAATGGTCAGGGAAGACCTATAAATGTTGATGAATATTCGAATACACTCCCTGCCTCAATGGGAGGAAACAAAACCCCTTTTGTAGATGAAGACTATTTATATGGAAACTCGGAAAGTGATTGGGTAGTAAATTATCATAAAGGGCTTATGGAAGGAACTATAGAACCTGAATTTGTGGAAGCTCCCAAAAGATTGAGAAGAATTACGATCAAAGAAGCTGCTAGAATACAAACATTCCCAGATGATTATATTTTTTGTGGAAACAAAGGTAAGATTTATACTCAAATTGGTAATGCGGTTCCTTGTAAATTAGCTGAAGCTGTCGCCAAAGCGATAATGGAGTATTTAAAAAAATATTGCTAGTGTTATAGAGGAGCATAAAAAATGCTCCTCTATTGATATAAAGAGGCTGTAAAAAATTTACTGATGTAATTCTTGCCATTTTATTTTTACAATTTCCGCAGTATTTATATCAGATATATAATTGTTCAAGTCGGAATAGAAATTTTTCCTGGCTAGAGGTGTCATTCGTTGTAAAGTATCTGACATCCACTCAAAAATATTCCAATAATAGTATACTATGTCTTGATAATTATAGTTTCCCATATATAAAGATAGATTACTTTTTGTCATTTCTTTAGGACAATCTTCTTCACGGCAGATCACAATTACCTCATTTACATTATTTCCATTATTATCATTATATATATGGATGCAGTCATATGAATCACGGATTCTAGCTATGTCAAAAGGTTTAACGGTGATTTCATAGACTTTATAAATTATGCCGTCAATAGATTCTTCATTAACATCACCAGGTTTTTTGCTAGTGGTACTTGTAACAGAAGCTCTATCTTCTTCTCCAGTAACTATTACTCCAGTATTCATAGCAAGATGAAAGTTTTTTAGAAGATAAGCTGCTATCTTTTGTGGAGTATTTCCCGAATCAGGGACTTTTGTAGTTAATTCATAACAAAGCTTATATAGAAATAGAGGATCAGAAGAAGGTTCCACATTAACACTAAGGGCTTCTATGCGTTTGGATTCTCCAATTAATTTACGAATCAATGAAACAGAAACATCATCAATTATTGTTTTATCTGATTCGAGTAAATTTACCAAGTTAACAACTTCTTCAGCGACATTAGAAGGTCTGCGCTGAGTAGCCCAAGTCATGTCTAAGCCTACAGTTGCTTTAGCGACATTCAAAGGACCAGACTTTCTATGTGGAATTTCTTTATTGATTAAAAATTCTTTTATAGGTCCTTCATATATTGCTCTGGGATTACAATCATATAAGCCCACAGAGGCTTTGAATGATGAATCTAATTTCATTCCTACAATTACTACGAGTAAAATTTCTCTGAATCCCCATGCACTTGTGGTAAATAGCTTGTTTAATGAATTGCTATATTTCGATTCATCAACTAAATAATCATCATTGATTGCATTTGCATAAATACTATCTAAAATAGATGATACTTTTTTATTTCTTTCATTTGTCGCGCTCATTTTATTTAACTCCTTAACGATTTTTTGTGTATTAGGTTAGTGTTTGATAATTACCTTAAAGTGATGACCTTATTTAATGCAGATGCATAATAGCCATTGATTGGATGTTACTGTTCATCTTCCTCATCTATAAACTTTGTTTCTAAAATATCTTCAATGCCACATTTAAGAACTTTACATATTTTTAGTAAAACATCTGTTGTTAGATTATCTCCACGACCTAGTTTTGCAATTGTGTTAGAACTAACGCCACTTTGTATTCTTAAATCTTCACGTGTCATGTTTTTAGTTAGTAGTATGTGCCATAGTTTTTCGTAAGTTATTTTCATATTGTCTCCCAATCTATTTATGTTCAGCGTTTACAACGTCATTAAGAAAACCATATCTCCCAGAGTTTGGATTTCTTGTAAATTCTATTACATTGATGCCTTTATCAGGACAATGCTCTGGTACGAAAGGTAACTCATCCTTCTGTTCAATCATAATTATTTGTCTATTATGATTCTGTTTGAGAATAAATTCTAGGAAACCTTGCTTAACTGAGTTAATTGCTTCCACGTATTCTGATTCAGATAATTGAGTTAAGGCAGAGTCAATTGCAAAGAAGTTAGGGGAGTACCCATTTCTTTCTAATATGAAGCTATGCATTGAATAGGATACTAAAGCATTTAGTATTGCACAGTATCCACCACCCATACTAGACGCTTTGTTTATATTATCAATTTCAATGTCGAATGATTTCATGTTAAGTCTAGCTGAAGAAGCGCCTCCAATTTTTGATTTTTCTAAAGCGTATTTTAATTTTTCTTCAAATGCTTGTATTAACTGAAGGTCGAATTGACTAAATATGTTGTACTTGTTGATTGCTTCATCTTCTTTAGTTTCTTGAATAAATAAATCTGTACCAAATTCAGTTTCAATCTCCTTTAATGAAGCTAATTCAAAATGCATTTGCATTATTTTTAGATGTTTATTTAGTTCTTCATTAAAGGTATCTAATTTCGGTTTTAAAGAAGAGTTAATATAATCATCCAAATCAGCTTTTGATTTTTCTAATTCAATAATTTTCTTTTCAACAATTTCTTTTTTCTTTAAAGCACTGCTCTGTGCATTTTCCAGATTAACAAGGTGCGATTTTAGATTGTTTAATTCTGAAACAGCAGATTCAATGTAATCCTTTTTAGGAGGATTTTTTAATTCATTATTGCAGAAAGGACAGTTTTTATGAGGTATTATGTCTATAGATGCAGTTTGACCATCTATAATAAACTCCAACCTTCGTATATCTGATTTATACTGGTTATTTAATGACTCAAAGTTTCTGAGTAAGGTATTAGTTTCAGAAAGTAATGAGTTATTATTGTACAAGTCATTTAGTAATTCTTTACCTTTATCATTTGCTTCATTTAATTGTTCTTGAAGAATACTTATCTCTGCTTGCAGAGAATCAACTAGTCGTTTTGAATCTTGTACATCATGATTGGGTAGTTTCTTTTCTATAGATTCCTTTTTAGCAATTAGTTGATCCTTTTTGGAACGAATATACATAATTATTGCTTCACGTTTGGCCTTGCTTATAGTAGGGTCTTCTTGTTTTTTTACATCATTGGCATCTAATCCTGTTAATAGAAATAGAAGGGCAGAAGCTGATGGAGTTCTACCTCTTTGATCGGGCATTAAAAGAGCAGAAGTCTCTCTATCAATATCCTTTTGTTTCATAAGGAATAGATGTAATATAGTTCTCCAAGTTAATTTTTGAGTTTTACCTGCTTGAGATGCTAATACTTTATGAGTTGTATCAATACCTATTAAATAAAGTAAAATATCACTAATATTTTTCTTTGCTTTGTGATCAGCGCTATAAAATCCACAATCAATATTTGATATACCACTGATAACTTCAATTTTGGTAGAACCAATTTCTCTTTTAAGTGTTAGACTACCATTATCCGAATCCAGTAACAATTCAATATGAGTATATCCGTTATTGTTATCTACAATTTTTGATGGTTTATCTGACTTAGGTGTAAATCCAAAAACATAATCAATACAGTCCATGATTAAACTTTTACCTGTATTAGATGGGCCTATGATTAAATTAACTCTGTCTGAAAAATCAATAGTAGAAGGAGAATGGCCTCCTCCAGATACTGTTAATCGTTTTATTATGAATCCATTCATGTTAATCCTCCAATGAATCAATAGAGTTATAAAGAATAGTAGAATGTAGTTCTATAAAATTCAGATTAGGATACTCACTCATTATAGATTTTATTGCATTTCTATATTCATTACTGTATCTATCGTTGATGGCATCTGCTATTCTTTTCCCTTGGGGTGAGATGGAATAGCTGTATCCGTTATTATTAGAAATAAAATCTACGGATGATTCTAAAACTAATTTTTTTAATGCTAGAGAAATGGACCTTGATTTTGCAGAAAACTCGCTATGTCTAAATATTCCATACCCATGTAAATTTTCATCAGAAATTCCATAATCATTACCATATATGGCCATGAAATCAATAGATGTAATTTGTGATTCATTCAATGGAATATCATTGAGTACATCCAGTAATAACAGTATACGAAGAGAAGATTCAAAAACAGATCCAAATAGTTCTTTTTTAGCCATTTTATTTCACCCACCTAAGCTTGCCGTCATTTACTAAATGATGACAAACGCCTTTCTGTATTTTATTACTTATCCAATAAGGTGACTGGCTTAGTAAATAATTTCTATATTGTAGAGTTGAGGCTTGCTCCATGACAGATAGCATTTTTTCATATCCGTTAGCATACTTTTTCCTATTTGTATCTTTAACTCCATCAAGCGTTTCTTCCTTTAGAACGTCAAATTGATTGGACAGATTATCAGCATCCAATTCTAATAAACTGCGTTCAATAGAAACTGCGGCATAGAAATCAATCCTGCGATCATTTAAATCGTCTTCGTAGTCAGGATAATGCGGAAGATCCTTATTAGAAAAATTTTTAACTGCTTCTGCATCACCATATGCTGCATAAAGTTCCTGAATATATGGTGATTCGATGGGAGAGGCAATATCTGGTACTTGAACAAATATTGGGCGGGGTAAAGAGGCAACTTTTGTATTAATATCCTTTATTAAATTAAGACTTTCTTCGAAGGGGGAGGAGGTCTTTTTTTTCGCTTTGGATTTCTTAGTAATAGACAGAAAAATCGATGCTAAAAGCTCATAACATTCGATGTCGGGAGCAGAACCAGTTAAACCGTTATTTTGTAACCATTCACATATGTCTGTATAAGAATCAGATTTTTCAATGCATTCATGAACCCACTGAATATATTTGTCAATATCTTTATTTTCAAAGAGAAACAAGGCATCCTTTTTACTGATAGAGTTTCCATTTATATATCTTGCCTGAGTATCAGGCATATTGTCTAAAATTTTACAATTATCCATAACAGAGTCTTTTATAAAATTTCCAATCATGTCTACAAAAAAATCTGCATCGTTTTTTCCGAAGGAAAAATATGGTTTTAGTCCTTGTGCATAATCTTTGAATTCCACGAAATAACCTCCTTTCATTATTTCTTCCGCAAGCTTCCGAATGCTTCCGTAAGTTCCTGAATTCAAATAGGTCGAATTGGTAGGATATAGGTATAGAAATTCTCATATTTTCTATTAAAAATATTATATCAGAATTCTTGGCAATAAACAAGAAACTCTGTGCAAAGAGGGAGGTGACATATATGGCAAAGAATTCAAAACAGACTTCTAAACGAGTTGCTTCTAAAGCAAGTTCAATTCTTAGAGATGGTCGTTATGGAAGTAAAGCAAAGTCTGTAGCTGGTAGTGCACTAGCACAAACCAAAAAAGGCAGGTAGGTGCCTAAAAGTACTAGTAACTCTTTTATAAATAGTACTTTGCAAATTAGGGGGTGGGTTTTAGAAAACTCACTTACTAAGCAGTGACTGATTAATAATCGGCCTGCACAACTAAATTATCACAGAGCCTGATTAGCTATAGGGCGATGGGATACATCATACGGCACTCACGGATTTATTCGTGAGGTGCTATGTGAGGTACCTCTATTTTTCTATGGCTATTTTTAGGCAAGAGAGTCGGTGCTTCATATAGCATCGGCTCTTTTTGTATCCCTTCGTCCTACTGCAATCGGCAGAAAGGCAGGGATTTCAAATGAAAATTCGTAAGACGAAACAAGCAGAACGTGGAGTATACAAATACTCATATCAAGTAAGAGCAGAAAATGGTGAGTATGTAACAGAAACTGTAGTACTTAGACCAGGAGAAAATGGTGTAACTGAGATGGACATTAAAAGACTCCATGCACTGGATGATAGTGAGGTTTATTACAATTGTAAGAATCTTAGACCGGAAAGAAGTATTGAAGAAAAAGAAAGAATTAAGGCATTCGAAAAAGAGTATGTTCAAAAATTCAAACTTCAACATGGCTATGAACCAAATAAGGACGCTATCAAAGATGCTGTCAGCGAGGCTTTTCCATCAAATTATAATCTATCTTTAGATTTTGCTTTTGAAAATGAGATTGATGAAGACAAGTCCAGCGTTATTGAAGCAACAGCAGTTCCATTTGATGACAAGTTTGAATGGTCAGAGGAGATGGAAGATATAAGGGAACTTCTATCAGATAGACAGCGGGAGGTTCTTGACCTTAAATTTATTTACGGATACACACAAAAGGAAATTGCAGATATGCTTGGCGTTACCAAGATGGCAATAACAAAGAGACTGGCATCTGCGTATGATGTAATAAGAAAAAACATGAAAAGATAAAAAATTTTTTAGGCAGGGTTTACTACCTTGCCTTTTTCTTTGCCTGTGATTTGTAAGGGAGAATACGAGCCCTACAGAAAGGAGGCAAAGCTATGAAACACAAAGTCGTAATTAATGTAACAAATGAAGATGGAAAAAAGACACCTGTGCTTAAAGGTGCAATCAGAAAACTTCCATCAAAAATTATTAAGTGGCTGTTTGGAGATTATACACAGGTCTATCTTCTTAAGCCCGGAGAAACCGTTGAATCTGTAGATGTCAAAGAAGTATTAAAAGGAGAAATGTAATCATGAAAAAAGAAGTAATTAAAAAAATCATCACAGACTTAGAATCGCTCATGAAAAATCTAAAGGAGCTGATAAAAGATGAAGAGGAAGAAAAAGTACCGAAGTCAAAAGAGGTAAAACTGGAAGACTTAAGGGCGGTGCTTGCTACCTTAAGTCAACATGGGAAAACCGCAGAGGTTAAAGAGCTGATTGTAAAGTTTGGCAGAACGAAGTTATCTGATGTACCAAAGGAAAACTACAGTCAGCTACTAAAGGAAGCGGAGGAAATCAAAATTGACTAAACAGAAGGTGAATTGTACCAAAGGTGCAAGAGAGGCTGGCCTGGGCCACGCAATTTTATCTCCATCAAGCTCCCATAGGTGGCTTAACTGTACACCAAGTGCTGTGCTTGAACTAGAGTTTGAAAATACCAGTTCAGCAGCAACAGAAGAAGGAACAGCGGCACACGCCTTTTGCGAGCACAAACTAAAAAAGGCATTAAAGATGCGAAGTAAAAGACCTGTATCTGATTATGACTCAGACGAAATGCAGGAATGCACCGATGCCTATGTGGATTTTGTTTTGGAGCAATATGAGTTAGCCAAACAGAAGTGTAAGGATCCAGCTATTTTGATTGAACAAAAAGTGGATTTTTCAGAGTATGTTCCAGATGGATTTGGAACGGCAGATTGCTTGATAGTTTCAGATGATACGCTTTCCATTATTGACTTTAAGTATGGGCAGGGAGTTCTTGTGGATGCATATGATAATTCACAGATGAAATGCTATGCACTTGGAGCACTAGCAATTTATGAAAGTCTTTATGACATAAAGGAAGTCAGTATGTCAATCTTTCAGCCTAGAAGGGAAAATGTGTCTACTTGGACAATTGCTACAGAAGAACTAAAGAAGTGGGCAGAGGAAGTCCTAAAGCCTAAAGCAGAGCTTGCTATTAAAGGCGAGGGAGAATATTGCTCAGGTGATTGGTGCAAATTTTGTAAGGCTGCAGTTAGGTGTAGAGCAAGAGCTGAAGAAAAGCTAAAACTTGCAAAAGATGAGTTTAAACTACCACCACTATTAACAGATGCCGAAGTAGAAGAAATTCTAGTGGTTATTCCGGATTTGACTTCATGGGCAAATAGCATCTTGGCATATGCAACAGATATGGCAGTTAATCATGGTAAAGAGTGGGAAGGCTTTAAGGTTGTAGAGGGTAGGTCTGTAAGAAAGTATAAGGATGAAGAATCCGTAATAGAAAAAGCAAAAGAAAACGGATATACCGATATCTTTAAAACCAGTCTTATTACCCTTACTGAAATGCAAAAACTAATGGGAAAGAAGAAATTTGAGGAAATTCTAGGTGATCTCATATTTAAACCACCTGGAAAATTGACGCTTGTACCAAACTCAGATAAGCGTCAGAAAGTAAATGTAACAAATGCTAAAAATGAATTTAATGAAATAATGGAGGAGAATTAAAATGGCAAATATTAGTAGAACAAAGGTAATCACAGGAAAAGACACAAGACTTTCATATTTTAATGGTTGGGAGCCAAAATCAATCAATGGAGGACCTGAGAGGTATAGTGTATCTCTTCTTATTCCAAAGGATGATAAAGAAACAATTACGGCAATTGAAAAGGCGATTGATGCTGCAATCGAAGAAGGAATCGGTAAATTTGGAGGAAAGAAACCAAACAAAGCTACAATTAAACTTCCTCTTCGAGATGGGGATATTGAGCGTGATGATGAGGCCTATAAAGGTCATTATTTCATCAACGCAAATAGCGTAACAGCACCTCAAATTGTAGATAAAGCTGTAAAACCTATCATTGATAGAAGTGAAGTATATTCAGGCTGTTATGCCCGTGTATCCATTAGCTTTTATGCCTTTAACTCAAATGGAAATAAAGGTATCGCCTGCGGACTTGGAAATATTCAGAAGATTAGAGATGGTGAGCCACTTGGTGGAAGAAGTAATGCTTCTGATGATTTCACAAGCCTAGAAGATGATGACTTCTTAGCTTAGGAGGTCATTATGACATTAATTGATTGGTTTATCGCTATTTTCATCGGCACATGGCTTTTGGATTTTGTTATAAAAACTATGGTTAGCCTATATTTAGATATCAGAGAAAAGATAAATAGAAAGTAGTAAGGTGGGTGGCACTAATCTGCCACCCTTATTTTTATTGGAGGTGAAGAAGATGGATAACATCTCTATAGATATTGAAACCTATAGTAGTGTAGACCTTAAAAAGTGTGGTGTATATAAATATGCCGAATCTGATGATTTTGAAATTCTCTTATTTGCTTACAGCGTTGATGGTAGCGATGTTAAAGTCATAGATTTAGCAAAAGGAGAGGAAATCCCTTCTGAAGTTTTATCTGCTCTTACGGATGAAAGTATAAGTAAATGGGCATTTAATACACAGTTTGAGAGAGTTTGTTTATCAAGGTATTTAAGGGATAAAGGTATCAGTCTAGATCCTTTTTATGATAATCATGAACTTAGTACATCAAAGGCGATGTTTTTAAATCCTACTTCTTGGAAATGCACTATGATTTGGTCAGCAACACTGGGATTGCCACTATCTCTTGAAGGAGTGGGTGCTGTGCTAGGACTTGATAAGCAGAAATTAAGCGAAGGTAAAAACCTAATCAAGTATTTTTGTGTCCCCTGCACTCCGACAAAAACTAACGGAGGAAGAGCAAGGAATCTGTACTTTCATGATGAAGTAAAATGGGAACAATTCAAAGCATATAACAAGCGTGATGTGGAAGTAGAGATGGGAATTCAAGAGAAATTATCGAGATTTCCTGTGTCAAGAGACACTTGGGATGAGTTTTATTTAGACCAGGAAATCAATGATAGAGGAATAGCTATTGATCCTGTTCTTGTTGATTCGGCAATCAAATTAGATACTGGTGTAAAGGCTAGTCTTATGCAAAAGTTAACAGAAATTACAGGACTTGAAAATCCTAACTCAGTTCTTCAGATGAGAACTTGGCTATCAGAACATGGACTTGAGATGGAGTCTTTAGGCAAAAAGGAAGTGGCAAAAGAACTAAAGACTGCATCAGACGAACTAGTAGAGGTTCTTACTTTAAGACAGCAGTTATCCAAGTCATCTGTAAAAAAATATACAGCCATGAAAAATGCTGCCTGCACAGATAATAGGGAAAGAGGAATGTTTAGATATTATGGTGCGAATAGAACCGGAAGATTTGCAGGAAGACTTGTTCAGTTACAAAACCTACCACAAAATCATCTACCAGACCTAGCTGAAGCAAGAGCACTTGTAAGAGAGAGAAATGTGGATGCACTTGAAATGCTATATGAAGATATCCCAGATACCTTATCACAGCTTATTAGAACTGCCTTTGTACCTCAAAACAATAACAAATTTATTGTGGCTGACTTTTCTGCCATTGAAGCAAGAGTCCTTGCATGGCTTGCAAGCGAAAAATGGAGAATGAAAGTCTTTGAAGAAGGTAAAGATATCTACTGTTCATCGGCTAGTCAGATGTTTGGAGTTCCGGTTGAAAAGCATGGTGTAAATAGCCATCTAAGACAGAAAGGAAAAATCGCAGAACTTGCACTTGGATATGGCGGTTCGGTAGGTGCCTTAAAAGCTATGGGAGCACTTGATATGGGACTTACTGAAGAAGAACTTCAGCCACTGGTTGATGCTTGGAGAAACTCAAATTCTATGATTACTAGCCTTTGGTGGGATGTAGATAGAGCAGTCAAAATCTGTATTAAGCAAAGAATAGAAACGGAAACTCATGGCATAAAGTTCTCATGGAAAAGTGGATTCCTTTTTATAGAACTTCCTTCAGGAAGAAAACTTGCCTATGTAAAACCTAGAATTGGCGAGAATAAATTCGGTGGTGAGTCAGTTACTTATGAAGGAGTCGGTAATGCTAAAAAGTGGGAAAGACTGGAAAGTTATGGTCCTAAATTTGTAGAAAACATTATTCAAGGGACTGCGAGAGATATTTTAATTTTTGCAATGAAGACATTAAGGAACTGCCAGATAGTAGCACATGTCCATGATGAAATAATTATAGAGGCTGATAAAAGAATGAGTCTTACTGCAGTATGTGAGCAAATGGGAAGAACACCACCTTGGGCGAAGGGATTACTTCTTCGTGCAGATGGTTACGAATGCGAATTTTATAAAAAAGATTAGAAAAATTTTGAGCGGGGTTTACTATCCGCTCTTTTTCTTTGCCTGTGATTTAGAAGGTAATAGTGCCTTCAAAAAAATTACAGGAGGTCAAATAGATGACTATAGAAGAAAGAATAGCCTACTTGGAAACAATGGATAAGGTAAGAGACCAGCAAATAAAAGAGCTCCAAGTGGCAGTAGAAGAATTAAGCGGATGTGTGAATGGAGGTGTTAATCATGAAAGCAATGATTCCAATGAATGATTATGGCATTATGGCTGACAAGCACAACACCGCCAGAGTAGACAGCAGATTTGTTGCACAGTTCTTTGAGAAGAATCATAAAGAAGTGCTAAGGGATATCAGAAAAGTAGTATCAACTGACTCTGGCTTAAGTGAAGAATTCACTGAGCTCAATTTTGCGCTCAGTGAATATAGAGATACTACTGGAAGAAAACTACCATGCTATCTGTTAACAAGAGACGGTTTTACCATTTTGGCAATGGGCTATACCGGACCAAAGGCTATGAAGTTTAAAGAACTATATATCAAAAAGTTTAATGAGATGGAAGATTTCATAACAACGCTTATTTCAGCAAGAGAGATGTTTCCTATCTTAACTGAAAATATTACTTTAATTCATGACCATCCAAAGGCTTACCACTACAGTAACGAATGCGACATGATAAATCGACTTGTTCTTGGGATGTCAGCAAAACAGTTCAGGGAATTGTATGGGCTAGATAAAGGACAAAGTATTCGTCCTTATCTAAACTCTGGTCAAATGTATCTAATAGATAGATTGCAAAAAATTGATGCAGGGTTACTTATTTCAACACCGGACTATCAATCAAGAAAAAGACAACTCGAATGGTATTTAGGAAAGATTGGAAGGGAGGCAGATTATGAGTAAGACATACAAGAAGCACCTTGAAAATCCAAACTTCAGACCACTTGCATATATCTGCTCTCCATATAGTGGTGATAAAGATTTAAACATTAAGAAAGCTATTCATTATGCGGAACTTGCCTATAAGAATGGTGCAATTCCTGTCACACCACATCTCTTATTTCCTTTCATGGATGATAGAGATTTAGAACAAAGAAAAGATGCACTTTTTATGGACATCATACTTCTTGGTAAATGCCAGGAGGTGTGGGTGTTTGGCAGTCAAATGACTGAAGGCATGAAAAGAGAAATTGAAATCGCTGAAAAAAGAAAACAGGTTATTAAGTATTTTACAAGTGAGGGTTTGGAGGTTAAGACAAATGCTAAATTTTAAAATTCATACTGCTACTTGCATCGGAAATAGTAGCAATTGTATATATCCAAATGAGGTCTTGGTATCTGATAGGGATAGCTTTATAAAAGCTATCTCTTTTGACCATGTTACAGCAGAGTTTCAAGGAAATTACAGAAGTAAAGATAAGTTCATAACTTCTAATTGCATACCGATGGATTGTGATAATGACCATTCTGATGACCCAGATGATTGGGTCACACCTTTTGATGTGGCATTAGCCTTTCCAGGAGTATGCTTTTTTGCATCGTATAGCAGAAACCACATGAAAGACAAAGCAGGTAAATCTGCAAGACCGAGGTTTCATGTCTATTTTCCAATTGAAGAAGTAAGTAATGTAGATGAGTATGCTGAATATAAGGCTAGGATACAGGCAGAGTTTCCATATTTTGATAGTAACGCACTAGATGCTGCAAGATTTTTATATGGCGTTAATCCAGCAGAGGTGGAACTTTATGAAGGGGATTTAACAGTTACTGACTATTTAGGAAGAAGAAAATTTGAAGATCTACCTATATTAGGTAGCCAAATACAAGAAGGAAGTCGCAATTCTACATTAAGCCATTTTGCAGGAATTATCTTAAAACGATACGGGAAAAGCGAAAAGGCAAAAAAAGCATTTTTAGAGGAATCTGAAAAGTGTAACCCTCCTTTGGATAGGGAAGAACTTTCACTCATTTGGAAGAGTGCAATCAGCTTTTATGAAAATATATCTAAACAAAAAGGATATATACCTCCAGACGAATATAAAAAAGTTTCTTGGGAGGAGCCATTACCGTTTACGGGAGAAAAGATGCCAGATTTTCCTATTGAAGCCCTTCCTAAGGCTTTACGAAACTATGCAATTGCTGTAGGAAAATCAACACAGACTCCTGTGGATATGGCAGCAGTTGGAGTTCTTGCTACTGTATCAGCTTGTATGAAAAATTTATATAAAGTTGAGGGAAAAGCGGATTGGCATGAACCAACTAATATTTACAGCGTAATTATAGCAGAGCCTTCGGAAAGAAAGTCTGCAGTTATTTCGCTTGTCATAAAACCTGTGGATGAATATATCAAAAAATATAACCAAATTCATAAAGTGGAGTTTGAAATGTCTAAAGTCATCAAACAGAGATTAGAAAACAAGAAAAACAGTCTTCTGAGCCAAAGTAAGAAAAAGGGAGAGGACAAAACTGCTAGTGAATTTAATGATGAAATCAGAAGTGTGGTAGAAGAACTTGTAAATTTTACAGAAAGTAAGCCTTTAAAGGTTTATGTGGATGATACGACTACTGAAAAACTCACAGAAAGTTTGGCAGAAAATAATAATGCTATTTCTATTATTTCATCTGAAGGTGGAATTTTTGATGTCATATCAGGCACTTATTCCAGCAAGGTAAATATTGATGTTTTTCTTAAAGCCTACTCCGGAGAAAACATATCCGTAGATAGAATTATGAGAAATTCTATCTATGTTGAGAATGCGTGTCTTAGCATTCTTTTGTCTGTTCAACCTGTAGTGATTGGTGAGCTAATGAGAAATAAGAAGTTTCGCCATAGAGGGCTAACCGCAAGATTTCTATACACTACACCACAATCTTTTGTTGGAAAAAGAACCTTAGAATCAGAATGCATTTCCAAAAATGTATATAGGGAATATAAGGAGTTAATCGATAATATTCTGATGGAAGAAAAGACGGGAAATACACAAATTATAAAGCTGAGTGAAAAGGCAAAGGAACTCTTAAAAGAGTATTTTGACTGGGTGGAACAAAAGCTTGTAGGTGAATTTACTATGTACAGCGATTGGCTCGGAAAACTAGTGGGAAATACGCTTCGCATTGCAGGGATACTCGCAAGAAGTAGTGTGATAAAAAAAGATGTGGGAGATGCTCTTTTAGAAGAAGATTCACCGATTGTAATTGATGAAGAAGTTTTTTCTAATGCTGTTAAAATTGGAAAATATTTTTTAGTCCATGCCGTTAATGCCTATGGAGATATGGGAGTTCGTTCAGACTTTAAGGCAGCTCTTATGGTTCTTGAAAAATTAAAAGAAAAAGAACTTGTAAACATTACAAGAAGGGAAGTCATGAGACTTTGCAGGTGGGTTGGAAGTGCAGAAGAGGCACAGAGCATACTGGACAATCTTGAAGACTATGGATATATCCGTCTTTCAGAAATAGATCCGGCAGAAAAAATGAGAAATGGAAGACCTAAGAATGTGGTGTATTCCATCAATCCTAGCGTTTTATCGGAGTAAAAGACTTTTTTTGTCACACATATAAGGGTTTTGTCACGCTGTTCCCACGTCCCATACACAGTTCTATATGTAGTAATACTTTATATATAAATAAATTAATTTAAAAAAGCTATCTATATAGCGACAGTGTGACAAAATAGGACAAAACTATTTTTAACAATTTGATGAAAGGAATAGAAATGCGATGATTACAAGGAATGAAAGAAAAATTGAAGTTTATGAAAATGCAGGAGCGTATATGAGACTCCTTAAGACAGTAGGGACAAAAGCGGTAGTTGCAATTAGTCCTGTAGTTCATGCCAAGGATACAGGTAGGTTATTAAAGGCATTAAATACTATTGATGAAATCTGTTCAAAGGCTGATAGTAATATGTTTTCTGACTATCCTAATCTTGGAAATAAATATGTTGATGTGTTTTACGGCAATTTAGCTAGTGAGACAAGAAATGATATTGATGAAAAAATAAAAGCTATGGCAAAGGAGAGAGCAGATGAGCTGTTTAAGAGAAAGTGATATTGAAAAATGCTTAGTTCGTAAGGTGAAAGAAAAAGGTGGTTTTGCAATAAAATTTGTAAGTCCTAGTCTATCTGGTGTTCCAGATCGTTTACTTCTTCTCCCAGAAGGAAAGTTTGCTTTTGTAGAACTTAAGGCAAAAGGTAAAAAACCAAGACCTCTTCAGCTAAAAAGAATGGCTGATTTTAGGAAGTTAGGATTTAAATGTTTTGTGATTGATGATAAAGAAATGATCGGTGGTGTTATTGATGAAATTAAAAAATTGCAGTAACTGTGGCACCAGATTTGAATATAAAGGCAGGCATGGTAATAGAAATAAAAATTTTTTCTGTTCATATGAATGCTACTTAGCGTTTAAGACTAAAAAAATTAAGGTGAAATGTGACTGGTGTAGCAAAGAATTTATGAAAAAGAGAAGTGATATAGCAAGAACTAAGCATAATTATTGTTCGCATAAATGCACTGATGATTATAAACGATGGACAGGATTGTCTGGTAAAGCCCCTATAATTGATGGAATTCCTGTTCATAGAGTTATTGCAGCTGAGAAAATGGGAAGACAATTACATCACTATGAGGAAGTGCATCATATTGATGGAAATCATGATAATAACCGAATTGAAAATATAGTTATTTTATCAAAATCGGAGCATGCAAAAATTCATGCAACAGGAAAGGAGAGAGATAGATTTGGGAGATTTGTTAAAGCAAAGTCAGATGCATAATTACCAAAACTTTGCAAGCAATCATATAGTAACTCATCCTGTTTCAGCGGTATTGCTTGAATGTGGCTTAGGAAAAACAATAATAACTCTTACAGCTATAAATGATTTAATGTATGACTATTTTGATGTGTGTAAAGTTTTAGTGATATGTCCACTTCGCATTGGATTGAATGTATGGAAACAAGAGTGTGAAAGATGGGAACACACTAAAAATCTTAGATGTTCTATTGCGATTGGAACAGAAGAAGAAAGAAAAAAAGCCTTATCCAATTCAGCTGATATTTACATTATTAACCGTGAAAATGTAGACTGGCTTATTACAAAAAGTGGATTCAAGTGGACATTTGATATGGTGGTAATTGATGAACTTTCATCTTTCAAAAGTTATCAAGCAAAAAGGTTCAAATCACTTCTTAAAGCAAGACCAAAGGTACAGAGAATTGTTGGACTTACAGGAACTCCATCAAGTAACGGTCTTATGGATTTGTGGGCAGAGTTTAGACTCCTAGATATGGGAGAAAGGCTAGGAAGATATATCACTCACTACAGACAAAACTTCTTTGTACCAGATAAAAGGAATCAGCAGATGATATTTTCATATAAACCTAAAGATGGTGCAGAGAAACAGATATATAGTTTAATATCTGATATCACGATTTCCATGAAATCAAAAGATTTTCTGAAAATGCCAGAATGCATTATGAATGAGGTGGTGGTTTCATTATCGGAAAAGGAGCAAAAGCTATATGATTCCTTAAAAAAGGATATGGTGCTATCCGTTGGAGATGATGAAATTGATGCCATAAATGCAGCCGCCCTATCTAGTAAACTTCTTCAAATGGCAAATGGTGCTGTATATAACGATAAAAAGGAAAGCATTGTAATTCATGATAGAAAGCTAGATGCGCTTGAAGATTTAATTGAAGGTGCTAATGGTAAACCTGTTCTTGTAGCTTACTGGTTTAAACATGATATGGAAAGAATAAAGAAAAGATTTGATGTTAGAGAGATTAAGACAGGTAAGGATATAACGGACTGGAATGAAGGGAAAATTCCTATAGCTATCATTCATCCTGCAAGTGCTGGTCATGGACTTAACTTGCAATTAGGTGGATCAACACTTATATGGTTTTCACTTACTTGGAGTTTGGAACTTTATCAGCAGACCAATGCAAGGCTTTATAGACAAGGACAAAAAGACACAGTAGTTATTCATCACATTGTTTCTAAAGGAACGATTGATGAAGATGTCATGAAAGCATTAAAAGCCAAAGAGAGAATTCAAGATGCACTGATTAATTCAGTGAAAGCAAGATTAAAGTAACGAGGAAAAGAGGTTCTATGGAGAACTTACCTCAAGTTGGAGGTAAGAATGGAAATAAAAGAATATTTAAAGCAAGCATATCTGCTTGATAAAAGAATACAGCATTACCTAGAAGATATAAAAAGACTTAGGTTAATGGCAACAAGTGTATCCTCTCCAAGATATGATATAGACAGAGTTCAAACTAGTAAAAATACTGAAGCACCTTTTGTGAAAAGTTTAAATAAAATAATGGACTTGGAGGCAAAGATAAATGAGAAACTTATATTGTTTATTAGTCTTAAAGAGCAAATTCTTGACATGATTTCAAAACTTGAAAGTGTGGATGAACAACTGCTACTTACCTATCGTTATTTAAACAATATGACATGGGATGAAATAGCAAAGGAACTTCATGCTTCAAGAGCTACAGTTTTAAGGTGGCATGGGAATGCACTAGTTAAGTTAAAAATGCCTGAAAATCCTATAGATATAAAAAGTTGATACAAAATGAGACGCTTTGAGACACTTTGAGACTAAATAATACTGTTTGACTATCTTTTAATAGTTTTGCCTTTGTGGTATGATATACTTAGCAAAAATTATAAGAATACAAGCCTTGAGAGAGAAATCTTTCAGGGCTTTTCTTATGCCCAAAAGGAGGTGGAAGACTTGCCAAGAAAGCCAAAGCGTCCATGTTCTTATCCAGGATGTCCTAATTTAACCGATGGTAGGTTCTGTGAAATGCATCAAAGGGAAGAAAACAAACGCTACGAGAAGTACGACAGGAATCCTGCTGTACGCCGTAGGTATGGCAGAGTATGGAAAAGAGTAAGAGATGCTTATGTTAAGGAGCATCCATTTTGTGAGGAGTGCTTTAAGAAGAAAATTTTAGTACCTGTAGAAGAAGTGCATCACATCAAACCTCTTTCTGAAGGTGGAAATCATAATAAAAGTAATTTGATATCTTTATGCAAATCCTGTCATGCGAGAATTCATGCCCAAAGAGGAGACCGTTGGAATAAAAAATAAATGGGGAGGGGCGGTCAAAATCTCTACGAATCTATCCCTTGGGGAACGGGCGTGGGGTCTCACGCACAAAAACGCAGGTTCAAAGAGGGTATTAAAGAAAACCAAAAAATATGAATGGAAAGGAAGTGATGAATGTGGCCAAAGACGGAACATACAGAGGTGGCAGAAGAGTAAAAGCAGGAGATAAACCAAGACCGATAGCTGAAAAAATACAAAATGGAGAAAAAGTAAAACTGCTTGCCAATGATATACCGGATATGTACTATGCAGAACTTGATTCTGTAGATTTACCTGATGGTGTAGAACTTGATGGAATAGATATGCCAAAACCTGGTGAGTATCTATCTGCAAAACAAAAGGATGGTATTCCACTAGGCGCAGATGAAATATATAAAGAAACATGGCTGTGGCTAAAGGAGAGAAAATGCGAAAAGTTAGTAAATAAAAGATTGCTTGAGTCATATTCACAGGCCTTTGCCAGATATATTCAATGCGAGGATGCTATTAGCAGATATGGAATGCTTGGAAAGCATCCAACAACAGGTGGAGTAATTGCTTCGCCATTTATTCAGATGTCATCACAGTTTCAAAAAACAGCAAATCTGATTTGGTATGAGATATACGACATCGTCAGACAGAACTGTACAGAAATTTATGAAGAAGATAGCGATGACCTTATGGAGCAGCTATTAAGAAGAAGGAGATAAGAAAAATGATAGAAAAAGTAAATCCAAAACACCCAGATAAAATTGCAGATAGAATCGCAGGTGCTATCGTAGATATCGCATATAAAAATTGTGATAGTCCTAAAGTTGCCGTAGAAGTATTAATCGGTCATGGTGTTTGTCATGTGATTATAGAAAGCACGGTCAATTTTAAGTATAAGGACATTAAAGAGGCAATAGCTCGTATTGCAGGAAATGTAAAAAAGGATATAGTAATCGTTCCTCAAGATAAGCATCTATCTAGTAATCAAAAAAGGAATATTAGATGTGGAGATAATGGCATCTTTAAAGGAGTACCTCTTACACTTGAACAAAAACAGCTATCTAAGATAGCAAGAAAAATTTATTCTAAATATCCATATGATGGCAAATATATCCTAGATGATGCAAAGCTTATTATTTGTCAAAGTAATGCAAGAAAAAATGAACTTGAAAATCTTTATCCAAATGCAATCATCAATCCCTTAGGAGATTGGACTGGTGGAATAAATGTCGATACAGGAGCTACCAACAGAAAACTTGGATCAGATATGGCAGGGGCTGTAACCGGTGGTGGACTTCATGGTAAAGACTTATCCAAAGCAGATGTATCAGTAAATATCTACGCTTTTCTTAAAGCACAGATGGAACAAAGACCGATTGAACTTAGCTGTGCCATTGGTGATGAAGTAGTTAATGGTAAGCCGTATAGCGAAATCGTAAATATCGCAAGAAAGTATATAGACTCTATTGGTGGATTTGAGAAATTCGCTGAATGGGGTCTTTTTTAATGGGGTGAGCTTATGAAAACAAAAATGGAAATGGTGGAAATTAGTAAACTAGTCCCTTATGTGAATAATGCAAGAACTCACTCCCCAGAGCAGATTATGAAACTTAGATCCTCTTTACGAGAATTTGGTTTTATCAATCCGGTCATCATTGATTCCAAGTTTAATATCATCGCAGGTCACGGAAGAGTTATGGCAGCCAAAGAAGAAAAGATGGAAGAAGTGCCATGTGTACTGGTTGACTATCTATCTGAGGCACAGAAGAAAGCATATATCATAGCTGACAACAAAATGGCACTGGATGCCGGCTGGGATGAAGAGCTACTTAGAGTTGAGATTGAAGAACTGGAAGGCATGGATTTTGATTTAGCCCTAACGGGCTTTGATGGAGCAGAACTGGATGAGCTATTTGAAAACTCTGAAAAGGAAACGGTGGAAGATGATAAATTTGACTTGACATCAGCACTTGAAAAAGCCGCCTTTGTAGAAAAAGGCGATGTCTGGAATGTTGGCAAACACACTCTGATGTGTGGTGATGCAACAAGTAAGGAAGATGTAGATAAATTAATAAATGGTAAAAAAGCAAATCTCATTATTACCGATCCCCCTTACAACGTAGCCTTTGAAAGCTCCAAAGGATTATCTATCAAGAATGATAAATTGCAAAACGATGAGTTTTATAATTTCCTTCTTCTATCCTTTCAAAATATGGCAGAGCATTTGGAAAGTGGTGGAGCAGCCTATATATTTCACGCTGATACGGAAGGACTTAATTTTAGAAAAGCTTTTATTGATGCAGGATTTCATCTTGCAGGCTGTTGTATATGGGTAAAGAACTCACTTGTTCTTGGTAGAAGTGACTATCAGTGGCAACATGAACCTGTGCTTTATGGCTTTCTTAAAAATGGCAAGCATTCATGGTATTCTGATAGAAAACAAACAACTATTTGGAACTTTGATAAACCAAAGAGAAATGAAAATCATCCGACATCAAAGCCACTAGATTTACTTTCCTATCCGATTCAAAACTCAAGTCAAGAAAATGCCATCGTCATTGATACCTTTGGAGGTAGTGGTTCAACCTTAATGGCTTGCGAAAAGACAAATCGAATCTGTTTTACGATGGAACTTGATGAAAAATATGCATCAGTTATTTTAAGACGATATGTGGAAGATACCGGAGATAGTGAAAATGTCTATGTGATTCGTAGTGGTAAGAAATTATCATATAAAGATTTGGTGAAAGAGGTGGAAATAGATGGAGAAAAAACAGAATAAACCTCTAACACTTTGTTCTCTATTTGATGGTTCAGGAGGATTTTGTTTAGGAGCAAAACTTGTAGGTATAAAGCCTATTAGTTGTTCAGAAATTGAGCCTTTTCCAATCAGAGTAACTACAAAAAGAATGCCGGATGTAAAACATTTAGGAGATATATCTGGTATTAAAGGAAATGAAATAGAACCTGTGGACATTATCACTTTTGGCAGCCCATGCCAAGATATGTCTATAGCAGGAAAAAGAGCGGGGCTTAATGGTTCTCGCTCTAATTTATTTTATGAGGCAATAAGAATTATTAAAGAAATGAGGGAGGAAACGCATGGAGAAAAACCAAGATATATCGTTTGGGAAAATGTGCCAGGTGCATTCTCCTCAAACAAAGGAGAGGACTTCTTTTCAGTCCTCAAAGAAATCTGTGGGATCAAAGGACATAAAATTGATGAGGCTAGACCTAAGAAATGGCAAAACGCAGGTTTTATCATGGCAGGAGATTTCTCACTCGCATGGAGGGTATTTGATGCTCAGTACTGGGGAGTGCCCCAAAGAAGAAGACGTATCTACCTTGTCGCAGATTTTAATGGAGAAAGTGCCGGAAAAATATTATTTGAGTCCGAAGGCATGCCTTGGCATCTTGAAAAGAGCAAATGCCCGTGGAAAAGAACTGCCGGAGGTCTTAAAGAAAGCACTAGAGATGCAGTCACAAATCTGTGCTTAAATGACCAAGGTGGTCAGAGGATGGATGTTCATGAAGAAAAGAGTGGAACAATCACTGCAAGTGTAGGAAATCACCCGCCACTGGTATTTGAAAATCATGGACAAGATTCCAGATTTAAAGGACCTCTTGCTGTGAGTAATACTATAGGAGCAAGTCTTGGAACGGGAGGAAACAATCAGCCTTTTGTAGTAGAAGATAGTACCAGAACATTTGATGTCCGTATTACCTCAGAAAATACCAAAAATCACAGAGCCAATATCTATGAAACCAATGTGGCAAGAACCATCAATACAGGTCAAAACTCACCGGAAGCTAATCAAGGCGGACTTGCCATTGTCTACTGTGATAAAACAGCAGGTACATTATGTGCGATGGATGGTCCAAAGGGTGTTCATAGTGAGATGGCAGGTCAAGGTAAACTTATCGTAGAAAAGGAAATTTTTTCAACCAGCAAAAACTCCCATCATACTGAGGCGATGGAAAATCTAGCTAATACCTTAGTTGCAAGTGACTACAAAGATCCTCCAGTTGTAAATGACGTGGCGGATCAAAGATATATTGTTAGAAGACTAACTCCAAAGGAGTGCGGGAGGCTTCAAGGTTTCCCAGATGGTTGGTGTGATGGACTTGAAACAGAAAATCCAACTGAAGGAGAATTGATATTTTGGACTGAAGTCTTTGAAACCTATAGGAAAGTTGTAACTAAAGCTACTAAGCCTAGAAGTGAAAAACAGATAAGAAAATGGCTTGCTAGCCCTCATACAGATTCAGCAGAATACAAAATGTGGGGGAATGGCGTGGCACTTCCTAATGTATGCTTTGTACTTGCAGGAATTAAGCACTTTTATTTTGAATAAAGCACAGATATGACTTGCTATTTACAGCCTTTAGAGTGATATATGTACATACCAAATTAAAGGAGGTAAAACAATGCAAGTAAAATTTAATGTTACAGGTAAAGAGAGAAAAGAGCTTGTCAAAGGGATTGAAAGAATCACAAATGAAAAATCCAAGTATTTAGGAATGCCAAGCATGGCGTATGAAATTGGAATCTTTACAATTGATAAGAGGGGGACGGTTTTATGTGAAGATGATTTTGCATTAGAAAGATTGATGCATAATCTTATCGGAGACGGCTTTATACCCGAGGAAGAAAGTAAAAGCGAACACGACGCCACACAAAGCCTTACAGTGGCGATACCAAGGGATAAGGTAGATTTAGCCAAACTCAATAAAATTCTTGAAAATAAGGGCGATTTAATCAAAAAGGCACTAGGAATTACAAGCCTTGAGATAGAGGAAGATGAAGAAAAAATAAGTTTTCCTTGGTTTGAAAATATCGATAACGAACATATAATGACATATACAAAATTTATTGCTGCACTTTGTAAGATGAGTATGGATGCCAAACGCATCAACGAATCTTCCAAAGAAGTGATCAACGAAAAGTATGCCTTTAGATGTTTTCTTTTAAGGCTTGGATTTATCGGAGATGAATTTAAGAAAGATAGAAAAATACTTCTTGAAAAGCTTTCAGGATCATCAGCATTTAGAAATGGAGGTCATGAAGATGAGATTTCCAAATAAAGAGGTTGTTGAAGAATTAAGAAAAAAGTATCCAGTTGGAACTAGAGTAGAGCTTGTCTTTATGGAGGATATTCAGGCACCGCCTATTGGTACAGCAGGAACAGTAAGAGGTGTTGATGATATTGGCTCTATTATGGTTTCTTGGGATAACGGAAGTAGCCTAAGTGTAGCTTATGGTGAAGATTTCTGCAGGAGGGTTTCAGATGAACGATAAGATAAAGGAACAGATACTTGCTATTAGAAAAACAGGGATTACTAATATGTTTGATATAAGAGTAGTACAAAGAATCGCTTATGAAATGGATTTTTATGAACTTGTAGATTTTCTTGAAACGGATAGAAAAGCCTATGTTGATTTCATTCTATACGGCAAATAAAACTACTATTATTATGAAAATAAAGCACATATTTCTTTAAAAATGACTTGATATATCCTTCAAATTACGGGAATATACACATACCAAAAACAAAGGAGAAACGCACATGACAAAGCAAGAAATTTTTAAGGAAGCGACAAAAAAACTAAACGAGAAGAAAGCAGCATTTTATAAAAGAGAGCCTGAAAGAAAACTTTATGACGAAGGCAAGATTGGCTGGAACGAATACCTAAAAAGAGCCAAAGCAAGGGAAGAAAAAGAAAGAGAATTCTATAAAGGAAACGAAAACTTTGAACTCTACGATGCAGGCCTTATCACCTACGATGAATTCTTAGAATTGGAGGGGAAATAAGATGAGCAAAATGATAGATTTAGCTAACAAGTACAAGATACCAACACAGGCAACACCGGAAGATTTAGAAACTAGATGGGGTAAGGTCATAACCTTTGGAGACAGGGTGATTCTTGTAGGACACTACTATCACCCAGATGGAAACTGCTACTTTGCAGCAGTTTATGAATTTCTAGATGATGACCATTCATGCGAAGGTTTTATTGGACTAAAGGAAGTAAGCGAAGAAAGATTTGAAGATGATGGTCACGCAATTGAGTGGGCATTAAAACAAAATTAAAAAACAAAGGAGTTTCAGAGCCTAGGCTCTGTTTCTCGTAGTAGCAGCCAAAGGGCTGTATTTTTTATGCATAAAGGGGGTGAGTTGATGGCAAAATACAAGACTACAAAATTTAAATTAAAAGATTCTATTTATAGCAAAGACCATGCAGATTATGCTGTAAATTTCATTGAATGCCTAAGCCACACCAAAGGTACATGGGCTGGTAAGCCATTTAAGTTACTTCCTTGGCAAGAACAAATTATACGAGATTTATTTGGTGTGATTAAGCCAAATGGATATAGACAGTTTAATACTGCATATATTGAGATTCCAAAGAAAATGGGAAAGAGCGAGCTTGCAGCAGCTGTTGCCTTACTTCTTTGTTGTGGTGATAATGAAGAAAGAGCTGAAGTTTATGGCTGTGCTGCTGATAGACAGCAGGCTACTATTGTCTTTGATGTTGCAGCTGATATGGTAAGGATGTGCCCTGCATTGAATAGAAGAGTTAAGATATTAGCATCGCAAAAAAGAATTATTTTTCAGCCAACAAATTCTTTCTATCAAGTCTTATCAGCAGAAGCCTACTCCAAACACGGTTTTAATATTCATGGAGTAGTATTTGATGAACTTCATACACAGCCAAATAGAAAACTCTTTGATGTTATGACCAAAGGCTCTGGAGATGCAAGAACTCAGCCTTTATATTTTCTTATTACAACAGCAGGAACGGACACGCATTCTATCTGTTATGAAACTCATCAAAAGGCTAAGGATATTTTAGAAGGAAGAAAAATTGATCCTACTTTTTATCCAGTGATTTATGGTGCTGACGAAGAAGATGACTGGACAGATCCAAAAGTATGGAAGAAAGCAAATCCATCGCTTGGCGTGACAGTTGGAATAGATAAAGTAAAGGCAGCCTGTGAGTCGGCAAAGCAAAATCCGGGAGAAGAAAATTCCTTCAGACAGCTTAGACTTAATCAATGGGTGAAACAAGCAATACGCTGGATGCCTATGGAAAAGTGGGATGCTTGCTCATTTGCTGTGAATGAAAATGACCTTGAAGGTAGAGTTTGCTATGGAGGACTTGACCTTTCATCTACAACGGATATTACAGCCTTTGTTTTAGTCTTTCCACCAACGGATGAAGATGACAAGTATGTGGTAATGCCTTACTTTTGGATACCGGAAGATACGCTGGATTTAAGAGTAAAACGTGACCATGTACCCTATGATGTTTGGCAAAGACAAGGCTATATTCATACAACAGAAGGTAATGTAGTTCACTATGGTTTTATAGAAAAATTCATAGAGGAACTTGGAGAAAAATATAACATTAGAGAAATTGCCTTTGATAGATGGGGTGCTGTTCAGATGGTACAAAACCTTGAGAACATGGGATTTACAGTAGTTCCATTTGGACAAGGATTTAAGGATATGAGTCCACCTACTAAGGAACTAATGAAACTAACACTAGAGCAAAAACTTGCTCATGGTGGAAATCCAGTGCTAAGATGGATGATGGATAATATATTTATAAGAACAGATCCTGCTGGAAACATAAAAGCAGATAAAGAAAAGTCAACAGAAAAGATTGATGGCGCAATTGCTACCATCATGGGACTTGATAGAGCAATCCGATGTGGCAATCAAAATACAGAAAGTGTTTATGATGGCAGGGGAATTCTATTCATTTAAAAAACGACAATAAAATACTTAATTCTTACATTTAAATCCCTATTTCTTACAAGTGGGTTGTACTCATATTCAACTTCGTTTAACCTATACAAACCAAGTAAAACGGATTAAAGGAGGGAAATATAATGTTGGAAAAAGAGGTATTAGAACTTGTAGTTAAAAAAGTCATGGATAAGTTTGCAAGAGAAAATGATGGTTTAAAAGGATGGACAAAAGAAGATATTCAAAATGAGATCCTTAACCTTGGAGGCACAATGACAGATGTTTACGAGGCCATGAAGATTGGACTAGATATTTGTCTTTTGGAAGAAAAAGTAGAACCAGTATTTAGTTAATAATTTGTTATTAGGAGCATCTCTAAGGAGATGCTTTTTTAGTACAGAAATTTAGGAGGAAAATGTATGGGAATAATAAGTGGTTTATTCAAAAGTAGAGATAAGCCTATAAATAGAACAAATGGATCTTCATATAGCTTTTTGATGGGTGGTTCATCATCAGGAAGAAGAGTAAATGAAAGGTCTGCTATGCAGATGACAGCGGTATATAGCTGCGTAAGAATTCTATCTGAGGCAGTGGCAAGCTTACCACTTCATGTTTATGAAAGAACAGAGATTGGCACAGCTAAGGCTATAGAACATCCTTTATACAAGGTGCTACATGATGAACCAAATCCAGAGATGACAAGCTTTGTCTTTAGGGAAAGCATGATGACGCATTTACTTCTTTGGGGTAATGCCTATGCTCAGATTATCAGAAATGGTAAGGGTGAAGTCTTAGGACTTTATCCGCTTATGCCAGACAGGATGAAGGTAGATAGAGATGATAAAGGTCAAATCTACTATGAATACTTTGTTAGTGATTCTGATGCAGGAACAGAAAAAAAAGGAAGAGTTAAGTTAAACCAGTCCAATGTTCTTCATATTCCAGGACTTGGCTTTGATGGACTTGTTGGCTATTCTCCAATTGCGATGGCTAAAAATGCTATAGGTATGGCAATTGCGACAGAAGAATATGGAGCTAAGTTCTTTGCTAATGGAGCAACTCCGAGTGGAATCTTAGAGTATCCCGGAACAGTAAAGGATCCTGAGGCTATGAGGGAAAGCTGGTCAAAAGGATTCTCTGGAGGAAACAGTCATAAAATAGCGATTTTGGAAGAAGGAATGAAGTATACACCGATTTCGATTTCTCCAAATGAAGCACAGTTTTTAGAAACAAGAAAATTTCAAATCAATGAGATAGCTCGAATCTTTAGAGTTCCACCACATATGGTAGGTGATCTTGAGAAGTCGAGCTTTTCTAATATTGAGCAGCAATCCCTAGAATTTGTAAAGTACACTCTTGATCCTTGGGTAGCAAGATGGGAACAGGCAATTGTTCGTAGGCTTTTTACTGAAGAAGAAAAGAAGAAGTACTATGTCAAATTCAATGTGGATGGACTCCTTCGTGGTGATTATCAATCAAGAATGAATGGCTATGCTACAGCAAGACAAAACGGATGGATGTCTGCCAATGATATTAGAGAATTAGAAAACCTAGACCGTATTCCAAGTGAAGATGGAGGTGACCTATATCTCATAAATGGAAATATGCTCCCACTAAATCGTGCAGGAGCATTTGCAGATGAAGATGGAAAGGAGGAAGAACCTAATGAAGAAGTTTTGGAAGTGGAAGAATCAAGTAATGAGAAACCAAAACGAAGAGGAAGTGACAGAACGCATCCTATTCCTTAATGGAACGATAGCTGAAGAATCGTGGTTTGATGATGATGTGACACCACAGCTTTTCAAAGAGGAGTTAAATCAGGGGAATGGAAACATTACCGTTTGGATTAACTCTCCGGGAGGTGACTGTGTGGCAGCAGCTCAAATCTACAATATGCTAATTGACTATAAGGGAGATGTCACAGTAAAAATTGATGGTATCGCAGCAAGTGCAGCGTCTGTTATTGCAATGGCAGGGACAAAGGTATTAATGAGTCCAGTATCTATGCTGATGATTCATAATCCGATGACCATAGCGTTTGGAAATAAGGGGGAGATGGAAAAAGCAATTTCAATGCTGGACGAAGTTAAAGAGTCCATCATTAATGCTTATGAAATTAAGACTGGAATGTCTAGAGCAAAATTATCTCATCTAATGGACTCGGAAACTTGGATGGATGCACATAAAGCAGTGGAGCTTGGTTTTGCAGATGACATCTTAAAAAGAAGTGACACTATTGATATGGAAGTTCCACAGGTGAGCATGATGTATTCAAAAGCACAGGTGGTTAATTCCTTGATGGAAAGAATAGCTACTAAATGCAAAATAGAAAATAAAGAAACAAATACAGGTGTAAAGGCGGACGAATTAATGGACCGTCTTTTTTTAATGAAAAATTGGAGGTAGAACACTATGAGTAAGATTTTAGAAATGATTGAAAAACGTAATAAGGCTTGGGAAGATGCTAAGGCTTTTCTTGAAAGTAAGAGAGATAAAGACGGCCTTATTTCTGAAGAAGATGCTTTAAGCTATGATGAAATGGAAAAGAAAGTCCATAACTATAGCTTAGAAATTGAGCGTCTACAAAAGATTGAGGAGATGGATAAAGAACTATCTAAGCCTCTGTCTGATGCTATCGTAACAAAACCAATGAAAGTGGATGATAATCCGGAGAAAAAGGGAAGAGCATCCGATGAATACAGAAGGGATATGCTTAAGGCAATCAGAAGTAACTTTAAGCAGATTACAAACCTTTTGCAGGAAGGAGTGGACACTGATGGAGGATATCTTGTTCCGGAGGAATATGATAAGAGACTGATTGATGTATTAACGGAAAATAACATCATGAGAACTATTGGAACAAAGATTACCACATCCGGACTTCATAGAATTACGGTGACTGCAACAAAACCTGCAGCACTTTGGGTTGAAGAAGGGGGCAAGATTCCATTTGATGATGCGACATTCGGCCAAATTACCATTGATGCCTTTAAACTTGCTGTTGGAGTTAAGATTACAAACGAGCTTTTATATGACAGTATGTTCCCACTTGAAAATTATATTATTGAGCAGTTTGGTAAGGCAATCGGTAATGCCGAGGAAGATGCGTTTCTTAATGGAGATGGAAAGAAAAAACCACTTGGAATTTTCCATAAAGATGGTGGTGCAATCAGTGATGTAACAACAGCAGGAGCAGCTATTTCATCTGATGATATTATCAGTCTTGTGTATGCACTTGGAAGACCATATCGTCAAAAGGCTAAATTTATTATGAATGACCAGACCATTGCCATCATTAGAAAACTTAAAGATGGTAATGGAAACTATATGTGGCAGCCTTCCATTAAAGAAGGAGAGCCGGATAGACTGCTTGGTTATCCTATTTTTACATCAGCGTATGCACCTCTTGTAGAAGCGGGAAAACCTGCCATTGCATTCGGTGATTTTAGTTACTATAACATTGCAGACAGAGGAACAAGGTCTATGCAGGAACTTACGGAGCTTTATGCTGAAACAGATACGACAGGCTTTATTGCAAAGGAAAGAGTGGATGGAAAACTGATTCTTCCTGAGGCGGTTCATCTTTTAACTATTAAAGCAAAATAAAGGAAGGAAGGGAGGGTGCTAGTTATGGTTGTAAGTCTTGATGAAATGAAAAACTATCTGAGGGTGGATACAAGTGAAGATGATGACTTAATTAGCACCCTTATAAAATCTTCTGAAAAGATGTGTCTTGATATTGCAAGAAAAGAGGAAGATGAAATCATTGGTGAAAGCTTTGAAGAATATAAGGTGGCAGTGCTATATGCTGCCGCCTATCTTTATGAACATAGAGAAGAGGCAGACCATCATGAGTTAACGATTACACTTAGATCCATGTTATTTGGAGTAAGAAAGGCGGGATTTTAATGCACCCTTTCGATGAAATATAACGAAATCAAAGATTTCTATATTTCTATCGTTGGGCACGAGAACATTTTTCTTATTTTTGAAAATGGAGGTAGAAAAATGAAGATATCACTACTAAATGAGCGCATTGAACTTCAAAAAAGTATGGTCGAGGTAGATGAGATAGGAAACCACAAAAATGTATGGAGTAAATTTTACTCTTGCTATGCAACTATCGGTAGTGAAAGCCCACAGGAACAAACAAGCAGTGGTGCTATATGGGATGAAAGCAAGATTGACTTTACCATTCGCTATAGTAAGGAAGTATCGGTCTTATCTTCCGTTGGTTATAGAGTTATTTTTCATGATGATATTTATGAAATTGAGGGCATAGACCATATGAATTACAAGAAGAAAAGTATAAAACTTCATTGTAAGAGGTGTGAAAGATGAGCGGGGTAAAAATTGATAGCCTTTCATCTGAAGTGATGAAGGAACTTGAAAAATATGCTGATGTTACAACTGAAAATGTGAAAAAGGCAGTTCAAAAAGCTGGAAAGACAGTGAGTGAAGAAATAAAGGCAAGTGCTCCAAGTGATACAGGAAAGTATTCTAAAAGCTGGACGGTAAAAACTGTGAGAGAAACATCCAGTAGCCTAGAGCTTGTTGTTCATTCTAGAAACAAATATCAGCTTACCCACCTTCTTGAATTTGGTCATGCAAAGCGTGGTGGAGGAAGAGTATCTGCAAGACCACATATAGCAAATGCTGAAGACAAGGCTATAAAGGTATTTGAAGAAGAGATAAAGGAGGCTATTTCCAATGGATAGGTTACTTGAAATTATAAAGGATATAGGACTTCCAAATGCATATCATCACTTTGCAGAAGGGGAATCGCCAGAGCCACCTTTTCTTATTTATCTACTCCCGGCAAGTGATAACTTTTCAGCAGACGGAAGAGTGTATTTTAAAGCAAATGAAGTTCATATTGAAATCTATACGGATTACAAAAGTCCGAACATAGAAAAGAAAGTAGAAGCTGTGCTCGATGAGCATGGCATTTTTTATAACAAAACAGAAGTTTATATAGACTCAGAAAAACTCTATGTTGTCCTATATATTTTTGAAATGGAGGAAGAAAATCATGGGAAATAAAGTGAAATATAACCTTAAAAATGTCCATGCAGCAAAACTTAAAAAATCAAGCGAAGGGACATTTTCTTATGAAAATCCTAAAGCAATTCCAGGGGCTGTAAGTATCAGCCTTGAAGCAGAAGGAGAATCCAGTCCTTTTTATGCAGATGGTATTGTATATTTTAGGTCTACTGCCAATAACGGATATAGTGGTGACCTTGAGATTGCACTGATACCTGAATGGTTTAGAACGGAAATCTTAAAGGAAGAATTGGATAAAAATGGAGTACTTTTAGAAAAGGCCAATGTATCTGAAACAGAAAAGTTTGCACTATTATTTGAGTTTGACGGTGATGTAAATGCAATTAGGCACGTCCTATATAATTGCTCCGCATCTCGTCCTTCTATTGAATCTGAAACAAAGGAAGATACCATTGAACCAGGGACAGAAACGCTATCACTTACAGCAGATCCAAGAGAGGATGGACTTGTAAAATCAAGAACTGGAGATACTACATCGGCTGATACCTATGCTAATTGGTATAAGAACGTTTATATTCCACAGGCTAATTCTGAAACACCAAAGCCGGTAGGAAAATAAGGAGGGAAAATATGCTTGAGAAAACAGTAAAAGTAGGAGAGGTAGATGTAAAGTTTCGTTCATCTGCTACAATCCCTAGACTATATAGAATTAAATTTAAAAGAGATATTTTTAAAGACCTATCAAAGCTGGAGAAAACATTCAAGGCAAATGAAGGGTCTTTTGAAATTGATGACCTTGAGATATTTGAAAATGTAGCCTACATCATGGCTTACCATGCAGATAGAAGTATCCCCGGAAACATTGATGATTGGCTTGACCAGTTTGAAATGTTTTCTATTTACGAGATTCTGCCAGAAATTCTTGAGCTTTGGGGAGCAAACCTTGAAACGGAAGTTCAGTCTAAAAAAAACTTCCAAAAAGTAGCAGGGAAATGACAACAGCCCTATTTCTACTAAGATGCGTGGAAATAGGGATAAGCGTTTCAGAACTTGATTTACTTACAATTGGAATGGTACTAGATATTTGGACTGAAAAATCAAATGACGGAGTGAAATATAGCAAGGTGGCAGGACAAGCTGAGTTTGATAAGTTCTAATTTAAAGCCTTGAGTATTCTTGGTATAATAAGGGTATATATTAAAAACAAATTAGAACTTGAGTGAGGCTAAAAAGATGAAATTAAATAAAAATAATTATGTACCGATAGGAATGTTATTTCTAGTGTTGGCAATAGTTTTAAATAGAATATCTAACATAAGTGATTTAGTAATTGGTATATTATATGGAATATCAATTGGTATATTGATTACTGGCATTATTAAGAATAGGAAATAATCTCACAGCTTGTTGAACTGGATAAAACATATAACTAAGACATTTACGGAAAAGTAGATGTCTTTTTTATGTCCATTTTTAGAAAGGAGGGATGTAAGTGGCTAATAGAATAAAGGGAATTACCGTTGAGATTGGTGGAGATACTACCGGTCTTGACAAAGCCTTAAAGGGTGTAAACTCAACCATTAAAAATACGCAGTCACAGCTTCGTGATGTAAATAGACTTCTTAAACTTGATCCCTCCAATGCAAAACTGCTTGCTCAAAAACAACAGTTACTACAAAAGGAAATCTCTGAAACTAGCGAAAAGTTAAATGCCTTAAAAGAGGCAGATAAGCAGGCAAAAATGCAGCTTGAAAATGGGGAACTTGGACAAGATAAGTATGATGCCCTGCAAAGAGAAATTATTGAAACAGAAAACAACCTAAAGGCTCTTGAGGAAGAGGCTAAAAAAGTGCCATCAGCACTATCTGTTTCCATGAAAGAGGCAGGAGATAAAATTAAAGAAGTTGGAGATAAGACCACTGAAGTTGGTAAAGGTCTATCAACTCATGTAACAGCACCTATCGTAGCAATAGGTGCTGCTTCTTTATCTGCTTTTAATGAAGTAGATAAGGGAATGGACATCATCACACAAAAGACTGGTGCATCTGGTAAGGCATTAGAAGAAATGCAAACCAGTATGAAGAACCTTGCGACTTCAATTCCTACAGACTTTGAAACAGCAGGTGCCGCTATCGGTGAAGTAAATACTAGATTTGGCCTCACTGGTAAGAAACTTGAGAACTTATCCGGTAAGTTCATAAAGTTTGCTCAGCTAAATAATACGGATGTATCTACTGCGATTGATAATACGCAGAAAGTCATATCTGCATTTGGACTAAAGGCAGAAGATGCAGGAGCCTTACTTGATACCATGAATGCTGTCGGACAAAGAACTGGTATCAGTATGGATACTCTTGCAAAGAGTATGGTGACAAACTCTGCAGCACTTCAGCAACTAGGATTTTCTGCAAGTGATGCAGCAAACTTCCTCGGAAATGTTGAAATGTCTGGTGCAGATACTTCACAGGTTATGACAGGACTTACAAAGGCACTTGCTAATGCTACAGCAAATGGAAAGCCTATGAAAGAGGCACTAAAAGAAATCCAAGACAGCATGGTGAATGCTAGTAGTGAAACGGAAGGACTACAAGCGGCTTATGAACTCTTTGGTAAAAGAGCAGGTGGTGCAATTTATCAAGCGTGTAAGAATGGTTCACTATCTTTCGAGGAACTTGGGACATCACTAAAGGACAATATCGGGAATGTAGATTCAACCTTTAATGAAACCTTAGATCCAATAGATAAATTTCAGACCTCTCTTAATAGCTTAAAGATAGTAGGAGCTGATGTTGGTAATTCTCTTATGAGTGTTCTTGCACCAATGCTTACCAAGTTTTCAGCGATGATGAAATCATTAAATGAAAAATGGAACAACCTATCTCCTGGTATGCAAGATGCCATTGTAAAAATTGCCCTTATTGCTGCAACCGTAGGTCCAGTTTTAGTAGTCATAGGGAAAGTCATCACAGCAGTTGGAACAATTACCTCTGCTCTTGGCGGACTCATTGGACTACTTGGAGGAACAGCCACCGCAACTACAGCAGTGGGCGTTGCAGGAGGTGCAAGTGCAGCAGGAACAGCAGCCGCAGGTACTGCCGCTGGTGGAGCAGCGGTTGGTTTTGGAGCACTTAATGTTTCACTTCTTCCAATTATAGGAATTATTGCAGCTATCATAGCAGCAGTAGTGGCCATCATTGCCATTATTAAAAACTGGGGTGCTATCACAGAGTGGTTCAAAGGCTTATGGGAAACTATAATAACGACTCTTATGACTTTGTGGCAGGGAATCGCAGAGTTTTTTACAACTATTTGGAATGGCATCGTACAAGTTTTTACCACTGTCTGGGAAACCATCAAAAATATACTTACTGTAGCATTGATGTTTATTGTAGAACTGATTAAAGGCTACTTTGAACTGATCACACTTCCTTTTAGATTTATTTGGGAAAACTGCAAAGAAACCATAATGGCTGTGTGGGAGGCAATAAAGACGGTAGTAATGACGGTCTTAAATACGATTAGTACTTTTATTTCTACCGTTATGAATGCCATAAAAACAGTCATTACAACTGTATGGAATGCAATTAGTACTACGATTTCAACAGTACTTAATGCTATCAAAACTGTGATTACTACAATCTTTAATGCAATAAAATCAGTTGTAACAAGTGTATGGAACGGAATCAAAAATGTAATTGGATCTGTGGTGGACGGGATAAAGTCAAAGGTATCATCGGTATTTAATGCTGTATCAAGCACAGTTACTTCTGTATTTAATGGAATAAAAAATACAGCCGTTTCCATTTGGAATGGTATAAAGAGTGCCATTGTTACACCGATTGAAGAGGCAAAGAATAAGGTTAAAAGCGTAGTTGATGCAATTAAAGGTTTCTTTGCTGGTATTAGCTTAAAGCTGCCACATATCAAACTGCCTCATTTTAGCATCAGTGGACATTTCTCTTTAGCACCACCATCCGTACCACATCTATCTATTGATTGGTATAAAAAGGCGATGAATAAGCCAATGCTCTTAAATGGAGCAACTATTTTTGGTAGTAAAGGTGGACATCTCCTTGGAGGTGGAGAGGCTGGACCGGAAGTTATTATGGGACTTGATACTCTTCAGAATATGACAGCTGGAGCAAACGGAGATTTACTTAGTGTCATGAATAGAATAGTAGCCATCATGGATACCTATTTTCCTAAGTTCTCTGAAACAAGTATTGTACTTGACTCTGGAGAGCTTGTAGGAGGAATTGCACCACAGATGGATATGGCACTGGGGAAATTACAAAATAGAAAGGCAAGGGGGTGGTAAGAATGTACGGAATGAAAATAGGAGAATTTCATAGCTATAAAGACTTTGGACTAGTTCCGACAAGTAAGCCGGTTGTTAACTTACCATCACCAAAGCTAGAGTATCTTGATATACCGGGAAGACATGGTGAAATTGATATAACGGAAAGTCTTACAGGAGAAGTAATCTATGAAATGAGAACAGGGTCATTTGAGTTTCTTGTTTCAGACATAGAAAAGTGGCAGGAGGTTTATAGGAAACTAATAAGTACAGTTCATGGTAAAAAGACAAAGCTAGTACTTGATACAGAAAAAGACTATGTCTATCAAGGTAGGCTTTGGGTGAGTGAATTTAAGTCAGATAAAAATTATTCTCTGATTACTTTGGATTATAAGCTTGAACCATATAAGTATAGGCTAGGGGATTTGAGAAATGGCGAGTTTATCCATAGGATTGATGGTATTTCTATTACAAGCAGTAAAACCATAACGCTTACCTTTGATTCAGATATGACCATAGTGCCTGAGTTTCATAACAAAACAGAAAATATTCTAGGCTTAAATTTTGAAGGAAAGAGGTTTACTTTACCTAAAGGAAAAAGCAGGTTTCCTGAAGTTCGAGGAAGAAAGAATTTAATACTTTCATTTATAGGTAGTAGTACATTAGATATTTCATATAAGAGGGGGTGGCTATAAGTGTACAAAATTGTGATGGATGGAAATACCATCTATTATCCAGGTGATGAGAAGGCAGTTCTGATTAGTTCTACACTGAATTTGGAACTAAATACCGCTGGAACACTTAGCTTTATGTGTCCTCCTGAAAATCCATACTATGAAAAAATCTATAACAGAAAATCCATTGTCAGTGTATACCGAGATGAAAGAGAAATCTTTATAGGAGAAGTAAGAGAACAGACCAAAGACCTACGAGGAAATAAAAAAGTCCAGTGCGTAGGTCTTTTATCATATCTGGCTGATAGCATCCAGCCTCAAATGGAATATCATAACCAAACGCCATACCAGCTACTATCAAAGTTTTTAGAGATTCATAACGAAAAAGTGGATGAAAGAAAAAGAATAAATCTTGGAAGAGTAACTGTTACTGATCCAAACGATTCTTTATACCGCTTTACAGATTATGAAACAACTTTAGAAGCTATTATGACAAAGATGGTAGAAAAGCTTGGTGGCTATTTGAAACTAAGAAGAGAAGGCACTCACTTAATCCTTGATTATTTAAGACTTGAAGAAATGGGAAAAGATACAGGGCAGTGCATTGAGTTTGGACTAAACCTTCTTGATTATACGGAGGACTTATCTGCAGAAGATGTGGCAACAGCAACCATTCCACTTGGTAAGGAAATAGAAGGTGATGCTAATGCTGTTCTTAAAAAATATACAGATATTACTTCATTAAATAATGGTAAAAATTATCTTGTTTCAAAAGAGGCACTTACTGAATTTGGCTGGGTTTGTAAGGTTGTACGCTGGGATGATGTGACTGTTCCTGCAAATCTTTTAAGAAAAGGGGCAGAGTGGCTTAATGATAATCAGTTTGAAATGGTAGAGCTAAACCTTTCAGCTGTTGACTTATCTGAGTTTGGAATATCTACAGAAACTATCGAATGTGGAGATAGGGTAAGGTGCAGAGCCTATCCATTTGGAATGGACAGAATATTTCCTGTTATGAAACAGACCATACCACTGCAAAAGCCCGGTGAAATCAAGGTGGTGCTTGGAAGTAATCAGAGTAAAGGCTATATCCAAAGTTCTCAAGATGCAGTAAGGCAGATAAAAGAAGAAGGTATAACTACAAGAAAAATTGATAATGAAAGAGTCCAAAGTGCCATTGATAACCTTAAGGCTCAAATGAATACAGGTACTGGCGGATATAAGCTAACAGAATATGATTCCTCTGGTAGATGGCTTAGAGACTTATATATGGACACGATGGACAAAGATACAGCCAAAAAAGTTCTTCAGATAAATATGAATGGAATCGGTGGAAGTCGTAATGGATACAAGGGTCCATATGCTGTTGGTATGACACTTGATGGAATGATCTATGGCGAAAGAATTATGAGTCACTCCATTGATGCAGAAAAGCTATCAGTTTCCTATACCTCGCAAGTGGAAAGGCAGATTCTTGATTCCAAGAAGGAGGCCATATCTGATACAGATAAGAAGTTAAAAAGCTACTATACCATCAATGAAGTGAATACAAAGTTTTCTGCTACGGATAAAAAGATTGAGGCAAGTGTAGAAACTGTTAATCAAAAGCTTGAGCAGAAAAATGGCAATTACTACGGCACCTATGTTCCGAATTATTCAAGAGCACCAACCAATAGCTGGAATAGTGATAGAACAAGGCTTACTCATGTTGGAGATTTTTTCTATGATACGACAACGGGATATGCTTACAGATATATTGTGAAAAAGCAAGGATTAGAGCTTAAGTTCAACGCAAGATCTAGAACTGAAAGTGAAATATTTGACTGGGTGGAAATCTTCTATGAACTTGATGGTAAGACATATGCGCTTCCAAGATGTGGTGGAACAAGTATAGCGGGTCAAACGGTATTTATTCCATCAGATAAGTTTTGGCTTTACTGGAGGTGTGACGGCTCCGGTCATGATTATTATGGTTTTAAGATTGACTCCATAAAGAAAGCTGATTCTAATCAAGAAGTTATAGGAAGTGAATCTACTTTGCCAACAGATGCGGGTGATGCGATTTTACTTTCAGGTTCGTCTTATCCAGAGTCAGAACACTCTCCATACAAAGATAGAACTAGAAAATTGTGGAAATACTCATCAACTGAGAGCATCAGTTCTTCTCTATCTTTTGACTGGATAAGAGTTGTGGACAAGGATATAAGTGCAGCTAAGGAAAAGGCAGAAACAGCGATATCAAAAATATCTGTTGTGGAAGGCTCTATCTCATCAATGGTGAAAAAAGGTGAGTTTGGTACTTTTATGAGACAAAACTATAACAGTTTTTTACTTGGTTTTAATGGTGCTAGTAGATATGTACAGATTACTGCAGGAGAGATTGGGCTATATAACGGTTCAATTGATAGCAGTAATAAAAGAGCAGTCTTTGATGAAAACGGAAACCACTTCTATCGTGATGGAAAGTATATAGGTAAGATTGGTACAAATGTATGGAGTAGTAACAGCTCCCATAAAGGCTTAGTTTTTGACCTTGATAGCGAAGGAAAATATATGGCATTTTCTCAAGAAGAATCTGCTAATGCTGGAAGTTACACTACAATGCTTTGTTTTTCCAGATCTAACAGTATTTATAGCCAGTATGGAGTTCATCTTGGCTGTAACCTTTATGCACATGGATTTAAGATTGTAGATCCACAGTGGGAAACAGGATTTGGAGTGAATGCCACAATTAACTTTGTACAGATACTTGATATGAATTCAGATGGTACTGTATCTAGATGGGGTTCAAATGGACGTATGGTTTTTAAAGATGGTGTATTAATGGATTTAAATTATTATGGTTAGGAGGATGTAAAATGGCAGAACTAATTATTAACACCAATGAAGTGGTCATAAATGAGGGGACACTTAAAAGAGATGTAGTAAAAAAGCAAGAAGCTAAGGATGATAAAAACACCTTACTTCTTGAAGAAATCAATCACAAATTGGACTTATTACTTAAAGACAAGGAGGAATCTCATGGAGAAGCCAACCATTAATTATGCCCTTGCCTACCAGAAATTTCGAGGGGAGTTAAGTTCTAGTATCGCAAACTTACAACAAAAAATACTCATTCCAACCTATATGGTAGAAGGGATACTTTCTGGAATACTTGCTGATGTAAGATCTGCAGTAATCACAGAAAACTCTCTTGAAGTGGAGGCTTTTAGAGAAGGCATTGATAAATATTATGAAGATAGAGAAAAGGAACTAAATGATGAAATCTTAAAGCTAAAGGCAAAAGATGAAGAAAAAGCATAGGAGGATAATCCAATGCATAGAGGAACAACACCAACAAACATATTTAGGACAGATGTGGATTTGACAAATGCATCTGTCCTTTTTATTACCTATAAACAAAATGGCAAGGTCGTATTAGAAAAAACTATAGACGATGTAAGCATTCATGGAGAAATGGTTGAAGTTAGGCTATCTCAAAGAGAAACACTGCTTTTTTCTGAAGGGATTGTGACTATTCAAATACGAGCAAAATTTCAAGATGGCAGCGTTATTGCATCAAGTTTAATACGAACCAATGCTAGGGAAATTCTAAAGGAGGGTGAAATCTAATGGCAGAGTTTATGACAAGGTTTAAAAGAGATGCACCGATGGATGCATCATTTGAAACAATTATTAGAGTATCAGACACACCCGTTTCTAATTATAACAGCTTAATCAATCAGCCAAAGATAAATGAAGTGAAGCTGATTGGCAATAGAACCCTAGAAGAACTAGGGTTAAACACAATATCAAATATTGAACTGGAAGAATTACTTAAATAACAGGAGGAAGTAAATGAAAACAAAATTTTTAGACAACAATGGACTTTTATATGTTTGGAAGAAACTAAAGGATACTTTTGTAAAGAAGTTAGAACTTGATGAGGTGAAAAATTCCATTCCAAAGAATGTGACAGAGCTTTTGGATGCTGAAAACTATGCACTTAAATCAAGTGTTCCAACGAAGGTAGAGAGCCTTACGCATGCAGGTGATTATGCTAAGAAGTCAGAAATCCCTCATAGCATTGAAGGGATGGAAGGTATAGATGCTTATGCAAAAGTAACGGCTATTCCTAAGAAGGTAGCAGAACTTGAAGATGTTATGGACTTTGTAAAGAAAGCAGAGCTTACTGAAGAAGTGAAAGGTCTTATTGGAAATATAAAATCTATCGAATTTTCTGTAGTAGAGAAACTTCCAACAAGTGGAGAACAGGCAATTATCTATCTTGTTTCTAATAATAAGGGAGATAACGATGCTTATGATGAATTCATCTGGGTGAATGAGAAGTTTGAAAAGATTGGCACTACATCAGTAGATCTTAGTGGTTATTTGAAGGCTACAGATATTACTGGAATTACAAATGAAGAGATTGATGCTCTTTTTGTGTAGGTGATTCTTATGGCTAAAAAGTTTTTAACTAAAGATGGTTTAGACAGGTTCTTTGCCAAGCTAAAAGGAAGATTCGCACCAATCGAAAGCCCTGCCTTTAAGGGACAGCCGACAGTAGAAACACTGGAATTTGAAAGATTCTCTAGTGGAAAAGAAGTAATAAACCGTGAATATGCATCAAATATGTTTAAAGCTGTTATGGATTATATTGAATCAGAAAAGCAGGCTTTTCGTGTAAGACTAATGGTGAAACCGGAAGAGTGGAAAATGGAAAAAGGGATTTATTATTGTCCAAAGCTACAATCAAAAGTAGAAGATGCTAATTTTGAGCAGGTTTCTATTTTTATTAGAATTGATACCTTGGAACTTTCACCAGAAAAGCTCCTTGATGTGCATCAAAATTATCCAGTAGCAATTGATAAAGAGGGAGTGATCTATACGGCTGGAGAGAAACCAACCTATGAACTTCCGATAATTGTAGACATAATTTTATCAACAGATATAACACAGTGGTTAGGAGGAAACTAATATGAAAGAATTATGGAATATGTGCCAACTTGCCTTTACGGCAGTTGGAGGATGGCTTGGATATTTTTTAGGCGGGTGTGATGGACTTATCATCGCACTCGTTTTATTTGTAGTCATTGATTACATCACAGGGGTGATGTGTGCTGTGGTAGATAGGAAGTTATCCAGTGCAGTAGGATTTAAAGGCATCTTTAGAAAGGTGCTTATTTTTATGCTTGTTGGTATTGCTAACATCATTGATGTGCAGGTGATTAAGTCTGGAAGTGTACTAAGAACCGCAGTGGTTTTCTTTTACCTTTCAAATGAGGGTCTATCACTTATTGAAAACTCTGTTCATCTAGGACTACCTGTTCCAGAAAAGCTAAAGGCAGTATTAAAGCAGTTAAACGATAAGGAGGAAAATCATGAGTAACAGTTCATTAGTTAGTATAGTAAATTACAGTCCAAACCATAGTGGACGAAGAAATCAGCCAATTACAAAAATTGCAATCCATCATACAGCTGGCGCTGTGAGTGCAGGAACTATCGGTCAGATTTTTAAGCCAACTTCAAGACAGGCATCCTGCAATTATGGAATCGGAAATGACAACAAAATCGTTTTATGTGTAGATGAGAGTAACCGCTCTTGGTGTACATCATCTTCTTGGTGTGATAACAGAGCCATTACTATTGAAGTAGCCAATTCAAGTAACGGAGGCAACTGGCCTGTAAGCGATAGAGTGCTTGCTACCTTGATTGATTTAGTTACGGATATCTGCAGAAGAAATGGCATCAAGAATTGTACCTATACTGGGGGTAAGGATGGTGTACTTCAAAAACATGAGTGGTATGCCAATACCAACTGTCCAGGACCATATCTTGGTAGCAAGTTCCCATATATTGCAAGTGAGGTAAATAAAAGGCTTGCTGGTGGTTCTGGTTCATCAAATACAGGTACATCATCTCTATATAGAGTTAGAAAATCTTGGGCTGATGCAAAGAGCCAAAAGGGTGCATTTAGAAATCTAGAGAATGCAAAGAAGTGTGCCAAAGCAAATCCGGGATATTCCGTATATGATGCAAACGTAAATGCCGTATATCCAGTATCAAACGCACCATCAAAGAGCATTGATACCTTAGCAAGAGAGGTAATTGCAGGAAACTGGGGTAACGGACAGGATAGAGTTAACCGACTAAGAGTAGCAGGCTATGATTATAATGCTGTTCAAAATAGAGTAAATGAAATCCTATCTGGAAGTGCAAGTAAACCAACTGGAAAATCCATTGATACCTTAGCACGTGAAGTTATCCGAGGTGACTGGGGTAATGGTCAAGATAGAAAAAACAGACTTGAAAGAGCTGGATATGACTATGACGCAGTACAAAAACGAGTAAATGAAATTTTATAAGTAGTGAAATAAGCCTGGAGGCTATTCCTTAATTGGAATAATCTTCAGGCTTTTTTTTATTTTGGGTTTACTATCCTCTCTTTTCTTTTGCCTGTGATTTATAGGGAGAAGATTTTACATTAAGTCGGACAAATCGTTTTGAAACTCCCTTAGCCAGTGAGAAGGGAGTAGACCGATGAAATTAGAAGAAAAAGAAAAGATAAAGATTTTAAGAGAAAAGGGACTTGGATATACAGCGATAGCAAAAGAGATAAATATTTCTGTAAATACCATCAAAAGTTACTGTAAGCGTCATGGCCTTGGTGGAACTAAAACTTGTGATGAGGATACATCTCTCTGTGAGTATTGCGACAAACCTGTCATACAAAAACCGGGGAGAAAAAAGAAAAGATTTTGTTCAGATAAATGCAGAAATAACTGGTGGAATAAAAATAGAGAGTTAGTAAGTAAGAAAGCCAACTATGAGTGTATCTGTGCTAACTGTGGTAAAACCTTTATTTCTTATGGCAATAAAAACCGTAAGTATTGCAGTCATGAATGCTATATTTCTGCTCGTTTTGGAGGTGAGTGCCATGAAGATAACTAGCAATAATCAAATTAGATCTGATACACCATCAAGGGAATTTACAGAAGAAAAAATGCAAAAGTACTTTGAATATGAAGTGGCACAAATGCTGACAAAGAGACTAGTAGATAATGGATTAATTTCAGAAGATGAAGCGGTGCAGGTTAGCGAGCTTAATAAGCTCAATTTTGAGCCTTTTTATAAGGAAATACTGGATTAATAACTTGATAAATAGTGTCTTTAGAGTGATATATAGTACTGACCAAAAAGGAGGTGAGACGATGGCAAAGATAACAAAAATAGAGAAAAGACAGCAAAATAACAGAGTTAAGAAAATGCGAGTAGCAGCCTATGCTAGAGTTTCAACAGAAAGTGCAGAACAACTCCTTAGTCTTGAAGTGCAAAAAGAACACTATGAAAATTGCATAAAGGCAAATCCTTACTGGGAATACGCAGGGCTATATTTTGATGAAGGTATCAGTGGAACAAAAATAGAAAAAAGGGAGAGCCTGCTGAAATTACTTGATGATTGTGAAAAAGGAAAAATTGATAGGGTTATTACAAAATCTATCAGTAGATTTGCAAGAAATACAGTGGACTGCCTTGAAATGGTAAGAAAACTTACAGGACTTGGAGTAGCCATCTATTTTGAAAAGGAAAACATAGATACTGAGCATATGAACTCAGAACTTATGCTTTCAATTCTAAGTTCTATTGCAGAAAGCGAATCAAGATCCATTTCGGAAAATAGCAAATGGTCGTTAAAAAGAAGGTTTGAAAATGGGACTTATGTTATTTCCTATCCACCCTACGGCTATGAAAATGTTGATGGAAAGATGGTTGTTGTTCCAAGTGAAGCTGAGATTGTGAAGGAAATTTTTAGAATGGCAATATCAGGATTGGGATCATATCTAATAGCGAATGAACTAAACAAAAGAGGCATAGCTACAAAGAAAAACAGCAAATGGCACTCTTCAACAGTTCAAGCTATTTTAAAGAATGAAAAATATACAGGAGATGTTATCTTTCAAAAAACCTATACAGACGAGAATTTTAACAGACATCAAAATCGTGGGGAAAAGGTCAGATATATGATGAAAAATCACCACGAACCTATTATTAGCCATGAGGATTTTGAACTGGTAAAAACTGTAGTAGGTCAGAGAAAAAAAGAAAAAAATATAGATGGTTCAGATAACAAATATCAAAAAAGATACGCTCTTTCCGGAAAGGTATATTGCGGAGAATGTGGTTCAAAAGTAAAAAGGTGCATGAGATATGCACAAAGTGGAGACTATGCTGCTTGGACCTGCGTTAGGCATATTGAAGATAAGAAAAGTTGCAACATGAAGTATATAAGAGAAGAACATATCAAAGCAGCATATGTTCAAATGATGAATAAGCTTATAGCAGGCAAAAATACTATGCTGAAGCCTTTTGTAGACACTTTGCGAGGTGGCAATAACAAGAATCGGCTAAGGCATATTTTAGAACTTGATGAAAAAATAGAAAAGCTGAATGAACAAGCTCAGGTACTAACAAAGCTATTAAGTAGTGGCTATATAGAGTTAGATGTATTTTACGCAGAAAACAATAATATTTCTTTGGAGCTTGATGAACTTGAAAAGGAAAAAACAAGTCTTTCGTCAATCGTTAGTGGAGATCTAAATCATCTAAATGAAGCTCAAAAACTACTAAGATTTATAAACAAAAGTGATTGTATCAAAGATTTTATTGATGATACTTTTTCGGAATTTGTTGAGAAGATTACGATAGAAGATAGACTTAAATTTACCTTTCATCTGAAGTGCGGCTTAAATTTAACAGAGGAGGTGATAGTAAAGTGACACACATACCATATGGATACCGAGTAGAGAATGCAAAAGGTGTTATCTATATACCAGAGGCTGAGAAGGTGATTGCTCTATATAAAAAATATCTTGAATGTAACTCAATGAGGGCATCAGCAAAAGCTGTAGGAATAGATAAAACACATAGTTCCATTGGAAAGATATTAAGAAATACGGTATATCTTGGAACAGAATTTTATCCAGAATTGATAGATGAAGATCTATTTAATAAGGTTCAAGAAGCTAGAAAAAATAATACGATTCAAAGGAACAGAATCAAAGAAATTAGTCCTTCAGAAGCGTTTGTGCCTGTTACGGAATTTAAGTGCTGCAGAGCAGAGCTGAAATTTGATGATCCATATAAGCAGGCAGAATATGTATATAGTTTGATTAGGGAGGGATAGAGTTGAATGAGAATGTAATGCTTATTCCCGCTAGGAAAAGACCGGGGAATTCGATAAGTAATCAAAAAGAAAAACCTAAGTTAAAGGTAGTAGCTTATTGTAGAGTTAGTACTGATAGCGAGGAGCAAGCTGGAAGTTATGAAATGCAGGTGAAGCACTATACGGACTATATTTCTAGAAATAGTGATTGGGAATTTGTGGGAATTTATGCGGATGATGGTATATCGGGCACAAATACCAAAAAGCGTGAAGGCTTTAATGAGATGATTAATGACTGCATGGCCGGTAAGGTTGATATGGTTATAACTAAATCTATCAGTAGATTTGCAAGAAATACCATAGACTGCCTGAAGTATGTAAGGCAGCTAAAAGACAGCAACATACCTATCATATTTGAGAAAGAAAATATAAATACTATGGAAGCAAGCGGTGAACTTCTTCTTACCATTATGGCATCACTTGCTCAGCAAGAATCAGCTTCATTATCTCAGAATGTTAAGATGGGTCTACAGTTTAGATATCAAGAGGGGAAAGTACAGATTAACACAAACTGGTTTTTAGGCTATACCAAAGATGCAGATGGCAATCTGATTATCGATGAGGATGAGGCTAAGGTTGTAAAAAGAATCTATCGTGAGTATCTAGCTGGATCAAGTCTAAGAGAAATTGCGACAGGACTCCAGAGGGATAAAATAAAAAATGGAGCAGGACATCTTAAGTGGCATGTTTCTAACATAAAAGGAATTCTGGAGAATGAAAAGTACATTGGTGATGCACTACTGCAAAAGACAATTACAACAGATTTTATCAATAAAGTTCGTATTAAGAATGATGGAACAGAGCCTCAATATTATGTAAAAGATAACCATGAAGCCATTATTCCAAGAGATATATTCATACAGGTGCAGGAAGAAATGCTAAGGCGCGCTAATATGTTTAGTGGAGAAGGGAAAAAGAAAAAGCGAGTCTATTCAAGTAAATATGCGCTTTCTAGTCTTTGTATTTGCTCGAAGTGCGGTGATATTTACAGGCGAGTCGCTTGGAATAATCGTGGAGAGCGTTTGGTGGTATGGCGTTGCTGCACAAGGGTTGAGCATGGGCCAAAAAGCTGTGATGCACCAACTGTACGAGAGGAAGAACTGCAAGAAGCAGTTGTAAAAGCCATGAATGAGGTTTTGAAAACTTCTGATGATACTGAAAAAATTCTAATAAAGAATATTGAGAAAGTAGTTGCTGGAAGTAACGATGAAGAAATAGAAGCCATCAATAGAGTAATTGCGGTAAAACAAAAGGAACTCCTTGCACAGGTAAGAGCTAAGAAAGACTATACTGACATTGCTAATGAAGTTGATACCCTAAAGGGTGAAAAACATAAGATGCTTGTTCAAAAGGCTCTTGATGAAGATGCCAAAAGACGCATCAAGGATATGAAAGAGTTTCTCAAAAGTCAGAGCAGAGAGATAACAGAATATGATGAAGAACTTGTGAGAAAATACATCAAGCAGATAAAAATATACGATGATATGTTTGAAATAACCTTTAAATCTGGAATAGAAATAAATATTGAGAGAATAAGGATTGATTAAATCCTTTGAATGAATTTCGGGGCCTTAGGGTACACCCTAACAAGTTAAAAATTGATAAAAAAAGAAGCAGATCCCAAAGGACTGCTTCATTAATTTTTTCGTAAGTGTACGGACACTTACTGTGCTTGCTACATAAGAATGAATTAGATAGCAAGCATTAAGCAAGTTTTGAATTTATAACTATATTATACCATAAGGACGCCATAATTTCCACATGTAACTTGACAAATATTGAATTTTGATTTATTATTAAATATATATTCAGTATTGGAATAGAAAGAGGTGTGCTATGGCACAAGTATTAAAAGAAGAAGTTAGAAATAGAATACTCGAAGCAGCAGAAAAAGTATTTTATAAAAAGGATTATAGAGGTGCCAAATTAACAGAAATTGCAAAAGAAGCAGATATTCCTGTGGCACTCATTTATACCTATTTCAAAAATAAGGAAGTTTTGTTTGATGCAGTAGTAAGTTCTGTTTATATAAACTTCGAGTCAGCTTTTAATGAGGAAGAATCTTTGGAAAAAGGTTCTGCTTCTGAAAGGTTTGATGAGGTTGGAGAAAATTATATTCATGAACTTTTAAAAGAGCGTAAGAAGTTAATTATTTTAATGGATAAAAGCTCAGGTACAAAGCATACAGAAGCAAAACAAAAACTCATATCACAAATGCAGGTTCATATTGAAGTAAGTTTAAAAAGACAATCGAAACAGGAATATGATCCAATGCTTGCCCATATTTTAGCCAGTAACTTTACAGAGGGACTTCTTGAAATAGCAAGGCATTATCAAAGCGAAAAGTGGGCGAAAGATATGCTAAAACTTATTGCAAGGTGTTATTACAAGGGAGTGGAATCCCTATAATCAGCACTAAAAAATAGACTTTGCGTAATCAGCAAAGTCTTACTTTAAACCTTAATACTGAATTAAAATTCAATATTATTCAATTTTGAAAGGAGAGTTGTTCATGCCGGAAAAAGAATTAAGAAAAAAAGTGATTGGGAAAAACGGCTTATCCAATTCACTTCTTGCTTTAAAAATAGTATTTGATTTGATACCACAAATCTTACTTGTATATTTGATTAGTTCTTTAATCACAAACAATATTAACGAAGATAATTTAAAGTATGTATTCATTGGAATCTTTATATCATTTGTGTTAAAAGGCGTGTTTTACTATTTTGCAACAAAGGTTGCTCATGAGAAAGCATACGAAAAATTAACAGAACTTAGGTTAGATATTATTGATCATCTAAAAAAACTAAGTTTAGGATTTTTTAAAGAACATAATACAGGAGAGCTTACCAACATTGTTCAGCATGATGTGGAACAAGTGGAAGTATACCTTGCCCATGGTCTTCCTGAAATAATGTCAGTTACACTTCTACCTACCATTATTTTTGTAGCTATGATTTTTGTGGATTGGCGTCTTGCTCTTGGAATGATTGCTGGAGTTCCACTTATGTATTTGGTAAAAGTTCTTTCACAGAAAACAATGGACAAAAACTTTGCTATTTACTTTAACCATGAAAACAAGATGAGAGAAGAGCTAATGGAATATGTAAAAAATATTTCTGTTATTAAGGCTTTTGCTAAAGAAGAGGAGATAAGTGAAAGAACATTAAAAACGGCAAGAGAATATGTTTACTGGGTTAAAAAGAGCATGGGGATGGTTACAATCCCAATGGGACTCATTGACATATTTATGGAAATTGGAGTGGTAATTGTCATGATTTTGGGAAGTATCTTTCTTTATCATGGGAATATTACAACACCTAATTTTATTCTTTCAATAATTTTATCGTCTGCTTTTACTGCATCTATAAGTAAGACTGCTACATTGCAACATTTTTCTATTGTGTTTAAGGAAGCATTAAAGTCCATAGGAAAAGTTTTAACAGTTCCGCTTCCAACCAAGAATACAGAACAAGGTTTAGAGTTTGGAAATATAGAATTTAAAGATGTGAATTTTGCATACGGAAAAGATGGTTTTGAGCTTAAAAATATCAATTTAACTTTTAAGAAAAATAGTTTGAATGCCTTTGTAGGAGCAAGTGGTTGTGGGAAAAGTACTGTATCTAATTTGCTTATGGGATTTTGGGATGCAGACGAAGGACAAATACTGATAAATGGAAAAGACATAAAAGAATATAGTCAAGAAAATATATCAATGCTGATTGGTAGTGTGCAACAGGAAGTTATCCTTTTTGATTTAAGCATTTTTGAAAATATAGCAATCGGAAAACTAAATGCAACAAAAGAAGAAGTTATAGAAGCAGCTAAAAAAGCAAGATGCCATGATTTTATTTCAGCATTGCCAAATGGATATGAAACACGAGTAGGTGAAATGGGAGTCAAGTTATCCGGTGGAGAAAAACAAAGAATATCAATTGCGAGAATGATTCTTAAAAATGCACCGATTTTAATATTAGATGAGGCAATGGCAGCTGTTGATAGTGAAAATGAAAGACTAATCGGTGAAGCGATTGATGATTTAAGTAAGGATAAAACTATCATTACAATTGCTCATCATCTAAATACGATTAGAGATTCAGACCAAATTATAGTTATGGATAAGGGCGTTGTTCTTGATGCAGGAAGCCATGAAGAGCTGATGAAAAGATGTGATTTTTATAAGGATATTGTTGAAGCACAGAACAAGGTAGATAGATGGAATTTGAAAGAGGTGGTAACAGAAAATGTTTAGAGAAATGTTAAAACTACTTACAAAAACTGGCAAGAGAGATTTGATTATATCAAGTGTATTCTTTGCCCTTTATGGACTCAGCTCCATAGCCATGATTGTTATCGTATTTTCTATACTGTTCCAAATCTTTGACGGAACGAGCTTAGCAAGCCTATATAAATATTTTATTTCAATTGGATTACTTGTAGTCTTCAAAGGTATTTGTAATATGGTCGCAGATATGAAAAAGCATAGTGCAGGTTTTGATATTGTTCAGCAAATAAGAGAACGCATGATTATCAAATTAAAGAAATTCAGCTTGGGATTTTATACCAATGAAAGACTGGGCGAGATCAATACAATTTTACACAAAGATGTTGATAATATGTCCCTTGTTGTAGGACACATGTGGTCAAGAATGTTTGGTGATTTTTTGATAGGTGCAGTCGTATTTGTTGGTCTTGCAAGTATTGATTTAAAACTTGCTATTCTAATGGCTGTATCTGTTCCGATTGCACTTATCTTTTTATATCTGACAATTAAGCAATCTGAAAAAATAGAGAATCAGAATAACTCAGCACTTCTTGATATGGTTAGTCTATTTGTTGAATATGTGAGAGGAATACCTGTATTAAAGAGTTTTTCTAACAATAAGAGCTTGGATAATGAGCTTATGAATAAAACAAAGAAGTTTGGAGAAACAAGTAAATCAGCTTCAAGATTTAAGGCAAAACAATTATCTATATTTGGATTTTTACTGGATATTGGATATTTGGTTCTTTTAATTGCAGGAACAATATTTGTTGTAAAGGGAAATCTTGATGTACTTAATTTTATTATCTTTGCGGTAATTTCAAAAGAGTTTTATAAGCCATTCGCTTCTATGGAACAACACTATATGTACTATGTTTCGGCGGTAGATAGTTATGAGAGACTTTCAAGAATTTTATATGCAGATGTAATCCCGGATAAAGTGAATGGAATTGTTCCGAAAGACAATGATATAGCTTTTGAAAACATAGATTTTTCCTATGAAAAAGATGAATTTAAAATGGAAAACTTGAGTTTTTCTATTGCTGGAAAAACAATGACAGCCTTAGTTGGGGAATCAGGAAGTGGAAAGACTACGATAACCAACTTGCTTTTAAGATTTTATGATGTGCATAAAGGGAAAATTACACTCGGAGGAACTGATATAAGGGATATTCCTTATGATGAGCTTTTAGATCGCATTAGTATTGTCATGCAAAATGTTCAACTGTTTGATAACACGATTGAAAAAAATATCAGGGTAGGTAAAAAAGGAGCAACGGAAGAAGAAATCATTGAAGCTGCAAAGAAAGCAAAGATACATGATTTCATTATGAGTTTACCAAAAGGTTATGAAACTGATATTGGAGAAAATGGTGGGATTTTATCAGGTGGACAAAGACAAAGAATATCTATTGCAAGAGCTTTTCTAAAGGATGCACCTATTTTAATTCTTGATGAAATGACAAGTAATGTTGATCCTGTAAATGAATCTTTGATACAAGATGCCATTACAGAACTTGCAAAAAATAGAACTGTACTTGTAGTGGCTCATCATTTAAAGACAATTCAAAAAGCTGACCAAATTCTCGTGTTTCAAAAAGGCAATTTACTTGAAAAAGGAAAGCATGGGGAACTTCTTGATAAAAATGGTTACTACACAAAATTATGGAAAGCTCAGTACGAGGTATAATCATGATTCTGTTAAAAGATGTTTCTTATGAATGGGAAGATGGGCGAACTGCTTTAAAAAATATCAATCTTGAAATTAAAAAAGGTGAATTTGTTTTGATTTCAGGGAAAAGTGGAAGCGGTAAAAGTACTCTTGGAAGTGTAATGAATGGTCTTATTCCGCATTATTACAAAGGCAAAATGCAAGGAAAAGCCTTTGTGTCAGGAAAAGATATAAGCAAATTATTACTTCATGAAATAGGGCATATTGTAGGGACTGTATTTCAAGATCCAAGAAGTCAGTTTTTTACGACAACTACAGATGAAGAAATAGCTTTTGGTCTTCAAACGATTTGTAAATCAAGAAAGGAAATCAAACAGAGAGTAGAAGAAGTATATGCAGAACTGGATATTGAGGAACTGAAAGGAAAATCTGTTTTTGAATTATCAAGTGGACAGAAACAAAAGATAGCTATTGCAAGCATCTATGCGATGAATCCGAAAGTTTTAATTTTAGATGAACCTTCAGCAAATTTGGATATGAAAGCAACATTTGATCTGTTTTTAATTTTGGAGAAATTAAAGAAAAACGGAACAACGGTTGTTCTAATTGAACATCGTTTGTACTATGTAAAATCTTTATTTGACCGTTTTCTTTTGGTGAAAGATGGAGAGATTGCACAGGACTTGAGTCGGGAAGAAGTTATCCATCTTGAAGGGGAGTTTTGGGATGAAAATGGACTAAGAACTCTTGAATTAGAAGAATACAGGATAAGTGAGAAGAAAGATTCATATCAATTAAATGATGAAAGTATCAACGGAAGAGGATTGAGATTTTGCTATCCGAATGTAGCTAAGGATGGAAAGAAACAAAACAAGTACATCTTAAATCATCTTGATTTCAATATGGAGTGTGGAAAGGCCATTGGTCTTATCGGCTTAAATGGTACCGGGAAAACTACCTTTGCAAGAGTGATTTCAGGACTTGAGAAGATAAAAGATGGAACAATATGGGCGGGAGAAGATAAGTCGCTTAATCATAAAGATTTAATGGATATGTCATATTTTGTCTTTCAAGATTCAGACTATCAGTTGTTTTCGGAAAGTGTACTTGATGAAATGCTACTTGGCATTTCAAGTAAAGATAAAAAAGAAAATACACAAAAGGCAAAGTTTATTTTGAATGTACTTGGCTTAGATAAATACGTTGATAAACATCCGTTTGCTTTATCAAGAGGAGAAAAACAAAGACTGACAATAGCTTGTGGAATGATGAAACAGGCAAAGATTTTCATCTATGATGAACCAACATCAGGTTGTGATAAAGACTCAATGCTTTCGGTGGCAAAATTGATTGAAGAACAATTAAAAAATGGGACAACAGTTTTGGTAATAAGTCATGATTTTGAGTTTTTAGCAAACACAGTAAGCGAGCTGTGGGTAATGGGAGATGGAAAAATAGAAACTGTTTTGAATATGAGTGAAAGTAACAAATTTCTCATATTAGACAAGATGAGAGGAGGTAGAGAGCTTGTCAGATAGAAAAAATATAGATCCGAGAATAAAGCTTACTCTACTTCCAATTGTTGGGTTTACGAGCTTTTTTATAAGCGATACAATTTTACTTTTTGTACTAATTGTTTTTGCCTTTTTTCTATATTTATATAGCGGTATGTGGAAAAGGGCGTTACGCTTTATCTTGTTTTTTGTGCTTTTATACGGCATAGAGTTAGGGATTAGCAAGTTTTCTGAAGCAAGCATCGTATTTGCAATATATATGTTTATTTACTTTGCATCAAGAATGACCTTAATTGCTATGTTTGGTGGATATATAACAAAGACTACAAGTGTAAGTGAAATGCTTGAAGCATTGAATAGAATGAAAGTACCAAGAAGCATTGGTATACCTTTTAGTGTTTTGCTTAGGTTTGTACCAACTATAAAAACAGAACTCAAGGCATTAAAAGAGAATATGAAGATTCGAGGAATTGTAACAAGTAGATTTTTTCCATTGCTACACCCAATTAAATATATTGAATATACACTTGTTCCGCTTTTAATGAGAATGATTAAGATTTCAGATGAATTGTCAGCTTCAGCACTCATTAGAGGACTTGATAGTGATGAGAATAGGGTAACATTAACAGAATTGCATTTTAAATGTGCAGACTTAACTATTGGACTATTAGGAGCTTTTATGATTGCTCTTATGATAGTAATACAGAGAATTTATTAGGAGGACTTTTATGAAAAACAAATTAAATGGTCGTGATTTTATTACAATCGGAATTTTTAATGCAATTGGAATTGTCATATACATGGCAGTTGCATTTGCTATGGCAACAACAGTTGTTGGAGGATTTATTGCTTCAGGAGTTAGCTTTATGGTAGCTGCCACGGTTTATATTCTTATGGCTGTGAAAGTTAAAAAGAAGGGCGTATTTACAATATCGGGAACGCTTCTTGGTTTAATTGCGTTGTCAGGAGGACATTTGCCTCATGCAGTCTTTGCTGTAATCGGTGGAATTATATGTGATTTGATTATAGGAAATTATGAGAGCAAGGGACGAATGATTATTGGATATGGGACATTTGCATTAGCAGATTTTTTAGGAACAGTAATTCCTGTGATTTTATTCGGAACAGCTTCTTTTGTGGAAAGAGCGTCAAAATGGAAAATGAGCGAAGCACAAATAAATGAAGCATTATCTTATTTCAAAGTTTCGTGGGCAGTAGGCTTTGGTTTGACAACTTTTGTTCTTGCTTGCATAGGAGCATTCGTTGCAACAAAGATACTCAAAAAGCATTTTGAAAAAGCAGGAGTGATTTAATCAATCTTTATTTGTGAGGGAAAAATGGATTAAATAATGGAGGTAATTGCTATGTATTATTTAGGGTCTGTTATTCATATAGAAAAAAACAATAGACCTTTTTGATACTGGTAATTACCATAAAAAATCAAATTTAAAGTATAGAGAAAGAGCAGGATTCTTTAATTTCAGAGGACTTCTTATGCCTATGTGCAGAAGTCCTCCTTTTTTGTCTTAAAACGCAGACAAAAAAGAAATGGAGGAAATAAAATGCCAAAAGAATATTACCTTAATGTCAATGGACAAAAGGTAAAAGTCATCGAGCAGATAGACAAAAATCAACATAACCAGTGGATTGTAAATATTAAAATTTAGTTTATAATAAAAAGTTAGAAAATAATTATCATTACAGCTTAAACCTTTTAACGATAGCCTTGTTCTATCGTTAAAAAGTATGATTGATAAGTTTCCACGAACGGATACACTGCCTTGTTATTCATACTGTTTTTGCGAGCCACGTGGAGTGCGTAGTGTTGCTACAACGAAGCAAAGAGTGAAAATCCTTTATTTTAAGCACTTTTTCAAGCATTTTGTCTTTATTGAAAAGAGTGCTTTTGACATAAAAAAGGTTCAAAAAAAGTACATTGATGTGAACGTATGCTTGTATGTCGACTGCGTAGACAAAAAATAGATACGTCGTAAAATATTTTAGTTTGGTGAGAACATTTTAATAAGTGTTCTCACTTTTTTTATTTTCAGGAGGAAAATCATGGAAAAAGAAGAAAAGTCCTCACGGTATGCTGTGATGTGCCATCTCATGACTATCATGAGAATTGATGTTGATGAAGCAACACATTTAGTTGCTGAAATGGAGAAAGCAGAGTTGATTCAATTTGATGAACTGGGGAATGTTGGATTTTTATTGTTGGAGGGACAATCATGAAACGTATTACCGCAAATCACTATCAAACGTCAGAGCGTTACTACAAGCTCCCAAAACTTTTATTTGAGAGTGACCGCTATAAGGAGATGAAACTAGAGGTTAAGGTGGCTTATGCGGTCTTAAAAGATCGATTGGAATTATCTCTGAGTAAGGGATGGATTGATGAGGATGGAGCTATTTATCTCATTTATTCCAACTCAAAATTGATGGCACTTCTTGGTTGTTCCAAGTCTAAATTGCTGACGATTAAAAAGACATTGAGAGAATTTGGACTGATTGATGAAGTCCAACAGTCTTCCAGTGAAAAAGGGCGTTTGGCTAATAAGATTTATTTAGGGGAGTTAGAACATGACACCACCCCAGTCTTAAATTCAGACGGGGGTAGTGTTCAAAAAACACTAGGGGGGTCTCCAAATCAGCCGGGGTCGGTTTTAAATTCAGCCCCTAGTGAGACTGAATATAGTGAAACTGAAAAGAGTGATTTCCTTATTGAGGACGAGGAGGAGAGGCGAGTTGTAGTTGAAAAACAAGAAGATACCTTTTCTCCAAAAGTTGACTCAGTGACCAAGTACGATCGAGATTATATTTGGGGCTTGGTTCATGACCAGTTGAGACAAGCAGGCTTATCTCAGTCAGCTAGTGATTACGCCATGATTTATTTTAGTGACCGTTATCAGTACGCTTTGGAACATATGAGATTTGCTCGGTCGGCAGAAGCGATAGCCGAATACGTGTTTAATGGTGTGCTGTCTGAATGGACTAAGCAACTAAGGCGACAAGAAGCGAGGGGAGGTGATTAAGATGATTTGGTGGATACTAGGTGGAGTCTATCTCATCTCCCTTATTATTTTATTGATTGAAATCATCCGTGCACCAGATATGGATGACCATATTTAAGTAAGAGTTTTACAAATAGTAAGGCTCTTTTTATTTTGAAAGAGAGGAAAAATGAAGTTTTTAGATTTATTTGCTGGAATAGGGGGCTTTCGACTGGGGTTAACCCGTCAAGGCCATGAGTGTGTTGGTTTTTGTGAGATTGATAAGTTTGCGAGGAAATCTTACAAAGCTATGTATGAGACCGAAGGAGAGATAGAATTTCATGACATTAGACAAGTCACAGACCAAGACTTTAGACAACTTAGAGGGCAAGTGGACATCATCTGTGGGGGATTCCCTTGCCAAGCATTTTCACTCGCAGGTCGACGATTGGGATTTGAGGATACTAGAGGTACTTTGTTCTTCGAGATTGCTCGAGCGACCAAACAGATCCAACCACGTTTTTTATTCTTGGAAAACGTCAAGGGCTTACTCAGTCACGACAAGGGAGAGACATTTCGAACAATCCTCACTACATTGGATGAGCTGGGGTATGATGTCGAATGGCAGGTGCTTAACAGTAAGGACTTCCAAGTCCCCCAAAACAGAGAAAGGGTCTTTATTATCGGACATTCTCGAAAATACCGTTCCCGATTCTTATTTCCTCTCCGAAGAGAAGGTAGCCCAGCTCATCTTGAAAGACTAGGAAATGTTAATCCATCAGGGAAAGGCATGAGTGGGGAGGTTTACTTGAGTCACGGATTATCCCCAACTCTAACCAGAGGAAAAGGGGAAGGAGCTAAAATTGCTATACCAGTTTTAACTCCTGATAGGCTAGAGAAACGCCAACATGGCAGACGCTTTAAGGACAATCAAGACCCCATGTTTACCTTAACTGCTCAAGACAGGCATGGTGTCGTTGTCGCAGGAACCTTACCAACATCTTTTGTTCAAACTGGACGCATCTATGATATTTCAGGAGTATCCCCAACACTTACCACCATGCAGGGAGGCGATAAAGTTCCTAAGATTCTTTGTCGGGAAGAAGCTCCGCATTTAAAAATCAAAGAAGCTACTAAACTAGGTTATGCCAAGGCGACAATAGGGGATTCTGTCAACCTTGCTTATCCAGAGTCCACAAAACGAAGGGGACGAGTCGGTAAAGGGGTATCTAATACGATAACTACTTCTGACAATATGGGGGTAGTTGTGGCAGCTCTTGAATACCGCAAGGACAAGTGGTATGAGGTGACAGGGATTGTCATTGATGGGAAACTCTATCGTTTAAGAATCAGACGGCTGACTCCCAGAGAGTGTTTTAGACTTCAGGGTTTTCCTGACTGGGCCTATGAAAGAGCGGAAAGCGTCTCCAGTAAAAGCCAGCTGTATAAACAAGCAGGCAATAGTGTGACCGTGACAGTCATCGAAGCCATCGCTGGAGCATATAGAAAGATTGAGGAAGAAGAACATGAAGTTGTTACATAATAAAAGTATTAGGGAATGTATAGAACTGGATGAAGCCATCCATCAAGCTGAAGTGGAGATGACAATTCTGATTACGATTGAATGTTTCGGCGAAGGCAAGTCTCCGATTGATAGGAGTAAAGTTTTCACACCACTGACTCAAGAATTGCATAAGGATTTATCCGTATAGGAGGGAGACATGTTAGAAATCTATTTAAGTCGAAATACCAGTCGTAATCAGAAACTCCTTAACTTTTGTAGGTCACATGACATTTCCTATACCTGTAAAGATGTTGGTCACTTGGCCCATGAGGATTTACTGGACTTATTTGCCAAAACCAGTGATTGTTTTGAGATGTTAGCTCCATCCTTTCAGCGCTTTAAACGTCATAAACAGATGAAATTGAGTGAGTTGGTCACTTTGGTTCTTCGAAAACCTGAACAGAATTTACGTCTCCCTCTCGTGGTTTGTCAGAAGAAAGTGTATCCCGATATGAGTGTAGAAGAGGCACGAACCTTTCTTCCAAGAGACCATAAGGAAGTCCTCTTTCGTGAACATCTCTTTAAGGACTTGACAGAACAGGAGGATCTATGAACGAGCGCTTTTGGGAAAATTTAGAAATCCTCCTCATTGATAAGGGTATGTCTTGGGCAGATTTAGCACGGAAAATCTTTAAAGGTCAATATGTCTATCCCAGTGAGTTTAATCGTCTCTATCAGACCTTCCGTCATTATAAGTCCAATCGCCTTATGCCTCAACTCAAATGGGTGGAGAGAATTGTAGCAGTCTTAGAGATTGATTATGAAGATTTGTTTAGGAGGTAGAGATGGGACGAGTATTACTGATGTACGGAGCCATTCATGCTAATGTGCTCTTAGTTAGTCTCTTCTTAATGGGATGGATTGATGGGATAGGCTTAATCGTCTTACAAGTTGCTTTTTTAACTTTTTTGTTGTGGTTTTGGAAACACTATGGCATTCCCAAAAGAAACATGCCCTTGATAAAGAGAGGACTTTGGCTTTTAGGGAGCCTTGGTGTGATGGTTAGTTTAGCTATCCTAGTGAGTTTCCTTTTTTCAGGAACAGAAACCAATCAACGAACAATCCTGTCTATTCAAAATCAAGTTCCTAAAATTTCCTTTATTCTATTTTTAGTCAATGCTAGTATGGCGGAAGAAGTGGTGTATCGAGAGTTATTATGGGGAAAGCTGTCTTTTCCAGTCGTACAGGTTGTTTTGACCAGTTTCCTCTTTTCACTAGCGCACCACCCTTCTAGCATGATAACTTGGTTCATTTATGGCAGCTTAGGAGTGACATTAGGACTGGTTCGTCTCAAAACGGATGTTTTAATGTCTACTCTGGTTCATCTCTCTTGGAATGGTGCGGTTTTTCTTCTATCATTTCTGTGATACCAAAATCAAGAAGGCTTTCGTATTATGAAGGCACCCTGATTTTTATGAGGGAATCATACAAAGGAGGGAGTTATGTCTTCAGAACAACAGGAACGTCAAGCTTTGCAATATGCGGAGAGAAGTAGCCTGTTTACGGTTCAAACGCTCTTAAAGCTCTTAGAGTGGTCGGCTAGGCAAGCCCTAGCTCAAGACTCAGCTTATAAGATTGGGGTTCAAAAGTTGGAAGAACTGCTTCAAAGTCCCTATGCCATTGAATCGGTAAACGTGACCAGGGATATGTTGGATAAACCGATTGATGTGGAGAAATTCAAGGAACTGATGGAATCCGAGAACCTTCCCATTGCCATTAGCTGGCAAGGGAACTATCTTCATTTCTACGCCAAGGACAAGTCTCTTTTAGACAGGCACCTAGATGAGTTACTGAAAAAGTTAGTCTCTAATCCAGAAAAACTTCAAGACTTATGTTTATCAAATATAAATTTGAATTATTTTCAGATTCAGGAATTTCAAAGGTGGGTTTGAAAAACATAAAGGATATTATATTAGTTGATGATCAGAATTTATCTGATGTGTAGAGATGCTGACGAAATTATAAACTTAACATATCTATTTAAGTGAGAGCCTTGGCTCTCTTTTTTTACCCACTTTTCAACGCTGTGATAACTTTTCCAAACCATCCTTGTTATCCTAATATCATTCCTAAGAAAATCAAATATTGATTTTCTACTGGGGGGTTAGGGGCGGAGCCACCAAGTTATCTTATCGTTAGCTGTCAAAACTGGTAGGTTTTGGACAGCTGGCGATATGATTTTTGGGATATTGTGGACACAATATCTGAGCTCGCAAAGACCTAACAAGAAACGAGTGAGAGCTTTAGAAATTCTCCGTATGTATTACGGGGGCGGGTTAAACCCGAGAAATGATAAAAATGAGGGAACTGAGATGGTTGAACAATATCGAGATGTCCGAAAAGAGGTCAATCTAACTGCGGAGGAGCTGGAGCAAATTGAAAAACTGATGAATCAATCAAATTATAGGCATTTTTCTCCTTTTGTAAGGGATAAATTATTGGCCTATGATGAAGAAAAGTTAGCTATAAAAGCTTGGTTTTCACTGTGGCAATTGCAAAAGCTAGAACAAATTAGCCGTGATGTTTATGAAGTATTGGTTATAGCCAAAGTAAGTAATCAAGTGACTCAAGACCATGTTTCACTTCTTTTAAATTGTGTTCAGGAACTGATTAAAGACGTGAGCCGAACTCATCAACTCAGTCCAGAGTTTTGTGACAAGTATTTAGGTTAGGAGGGTGCTGTGGAGCATCGTTATCGAACGAACTTGAAAAAAGTTTTTCTGACTGACTCGGAATTGAACCAACTAAATAATCATCTTTCTAAGAGTAGATGTAAAACTTTTTCTGAATATGCTAGAAAAGTTTTGCTTAACCCTAATATGAACTTCCTCACAATTGATACGGCAACTTATCAAGACTTGATTTTTGAACTCAAGCGTATTGGAAATAATGTCAATCAAATTGCGCATGCAGTTAATCAAAGTCACATTATTTCTTATGAACAGTTTCAAGAGTTGCGTCAAGGAATGGCAGAGCTTGTATCAGAGGTTGAGAAGGATTTTCAAATAAAGGTAGAGAAATTAAAGGCGTTCTATGGTAGTCACTAAACATTTTGCAACCCATGGAGAAAAATATCGCAGACGATTGCTTAAGTATATCCTTAATCCTGACAAAACAAATAATTTAAAGTTAGTATCTGATTTTGGTATGAGCAATTATTTAGACTTTCCAACTTATGAAGAAACAGTGGAGATGTACAATACTAATTTTCTGAATAACGACACTCTCTATAATTTCAGAAATGATCGTCAAGAAAAGCGCCAACAAAAGATTCATGCTCATCATTTGATACAATCTTTTTCTCCTGATGATAACTTATCTCCAGAAGAAGTCAATCGCATAGGGTATGAAACAATTCAAGAATTAACTGGTGGACAGTTTCGATTTATTGTAGCAACTCACACGGATAAGTCGCATCTTCATAACCATATAGTGATAAATTCCATTGACATCAACTCAGACAAGAAATTTAAATGGGACTATGCCCAGGAGAGAAATTTTCGCATGATTTCTGATCGTATTTCTAAAATAGCTGGTGCAAAGATTGTTGAGAACCGTTATTCGCATCGTGATTATGAGGTCTACAAAAAATCGAACCACAAGTTTGAGCTGAAACAACGTCTCTATTTTTTGATGCAGCAGTCTGACTCTTTTGAGGACTTTTTGAAAAAAGCAGATCGGCTTCATGTTAAAATAGACTTTACTAGCAAGTATAGTCGTTTTCTGATGACAGATAGAGATATGAAGCAGGTTATTCGTGGAAACAAACTTAGTAAACGGGATTTGTATGATGAAGAGTTCTTCAGAACCTATTTTGCCAAACAAGATATTGAAAAACGATTGGAATTTTTACTAGATAAAACAAATTCTCTAGAGGAACTACTTTTAAAAGCTAGAGAATTAAATTTTACTATAGATTTCAAACAGAGAAATGTGACCTTTACTCTAGAAGAAGATGGACGACGGATTAGTTTAAACCATAAAGAAATAAGTGATAAGAAACTTTATGATGTTCAATTCTTTCAAAGTTATTTTGGAGAGAAAAATATAATAATGCCAGAAGAACAGGGAAATTTACAAGAACAATATCATAACATTAAGGAAGAGCGGAAACAGGAAAAGGTTAATCTTGATGAAATTGAATCAGCTTATGAGGAATTTAAGAAGAATCGAGATGCTGTACATGAATTTGAGGTTGAATTAGCAGAAGATCAAATTGAGAAGTTGGTTGATGAAGGAATATACATCAAAGTTTCTTTTGGAATAAGACAAAATGGCATCATCTTTATTCCTAACTACCAGCTAGATACCATAGAAGAAGAGGAGTTCAAAAAGTATAAAGTCTACATTCGAGAAACCACATCTTACTTTGTCTATAATAAAGAGAGTTCATACAAAGATCGCTACATCAAAGGGCGCACTCTGATAAGACAGCTAACACAGGATAGTCAAAAACTTCCCTATAGGAGACCAACTGTCGCTAATATCCAACAAAAAATTTCTGAAATCAATCTCTTGATTGAGCTGAATACTAGTGATAAGAGTTATCATGAAATTAAGGAAGAGTTTGTAACGGAAATAGCAAAACTAGATATTAGATTGCATGAGACACAAGAAAAAATCGCTGCCTTAGATAAGATGGCAGAAGTTTTTATCAATCTAAAAAGTGATAATCAAGAAAGCCGAAAACTAGCTAAATATGATTTTGTAAAATTGAATTTGTCAGAAACTCTCAGCTTGGAAAAAGTGAATCAAGATATCTTTAAACTTCAAAAACAATTAGATAAATATCTAGAAAATTATGAAGATGTAGCAAGGAGATTGGAAAACTTTGTAGAAATCTTGAATAAAGAATATACAGAAGCCTCCAAATTCAAGTATCAAGAATCATTAGATCAACCTGAAATATAGAAATTTTCAGAGGTACTAATGCAAGTCGAAAGTGTTTGAATTAAACATGAAATGTTGAAATGTTAAACAGAAAGAGTTATAATGAATACTAGAATCTTTCTGTATAAAATATCAGAATAAACAATGAACAATTGGTAACAATGTAGATAAGGGGATAAAGGATGAACAAACATCAACGACTGGATGAATTAGTCAAACTAGTTGATAGAGCGGGAACAGTCACTGTTTCTGAGATTATGGACAGTTTGAAAGTTTCAGATATGACGGTGCGGCGTGATTTAACAGAGTTAGAAAGTCAAGGAAAACTGACTCGAATTTTTGGTGGAGCCAAAAGTAATAAATCCCAATTCTATCGTGAACTCCCCCATGAAGAAAAGCTATTAAAGAACATAGAAGAAAAGAAGAAAGTAGCCAAGAAGGCTGTAGAATTAATTAAGGATGGGGACACCATTTTTCTTGGCCCAGGAACTTCTGTCGAGGTTCTTGTTGATGAGATTACGAATGAAAATCTTCGGGTGATTACTAATTGTCTACCAATCTTTAATGATCTACAGAAAAAGAAATCTGATACGTTTAAAGTATTTCTCTTAGGTGGAGAAATGAGAGATGCCACTCAGGCTTTTGTTGGAGAGATGACAAATGCCATTATGGATCGGATGTATTTCTCCAAGATGTTTTTTAGTGGGAATGGAATTAAGAATGGTCAGATTATGACTTCGTCTTTTGAAGAAGCTTACACTCAAAAGCTAGCCCTGGAACGATCCACTGAAAGCTATCTTTTGATAGATTCCTCTAAAATCGGGAAGGAAGATTTTACTTCTATCTGTTCCTTATCAGATATCACCGCTGTAATCACTGATCAATCTTTAGATAAGGTACAAGAAAAGGTAGAGGAGTATACAAAAGTGATTTTATAACTTACTCTGATTATATTGTCTAAAAGCTCTTTTTAGGGCTTTTTTTGTTTGACTTAATCAGATTAATAAAAATATTGATTGAATTAAACAAAAAGTGTTGACAATAAACTAAAAAAGGAGTATATTATGATTATGAAAATCAGATTGTGTTGGTTAAAAACAACAATCTGTTCAAATAAATCAAAAAAGGAGAATGCTCATGGCAATTATTATTGGAGCAAATGCTGCAGGAAGCAAGCTGAAAGATGTGGTCAAAGATTATCTCGTTGGAGAAAGCTTTGAAGTAGTCGATGTGACAAAGGAAGGCCAGGATTTCATTGATGTGACACTAGCGGTTGCCACTGAAGTGAATGAGCAAGAAGATAATCTTGGTATTGTCATTGATGCATACGGAGCAGGTCCGTTCATGGTTGCGACAAAAATTAAGGGTATGGTTGCAGCAGAAGTTTCAGATGAACGCTCTGCTTATATGACTCGCGGCCACAACAACTCTCGTATGATTACGATGGGATCAGAAATTGTTGGTGAAGGCCTTGCTAAGAATATTGCAAAAGGATTCGTCAATGGGAAATATGACGGAGGTCGCCACCAAATCCGTGTTGATATGCTCAACAAGATGTGCTAAGGAGAGAGGAGAATTTAAATGAAAATTGCAATTGGATGTGACCATATCGTAACTAACGAAAAGATGGCTGTTGTTGATTTTTTGAAATCAAAAGGCTATGAAGTTCAAGACTACGGAACATACGACCATGTACGGACTCATTATCCAATCTATGGTAAAAAAGTCGGAGAAGCAGTGGCCAGCAGAAAAGCAGATCTAGGAATCTGTATCTGCGGTACAGGGGTCGGCATTAATAATGCGGTTAACAAGGTTCCGGGAATCCGTTCAGCCTTGGTCCGTGATATGACTTCAGCTCTCTACGCTAAAGAAGAATTAAATGCTAATGTTATCGGGTTTGGTGGCAAGATTACCGGAGAACTTCTCATGTGTGATATCATTGAAGCTTTCATTCATGCAGAATATAAACCAACGGAAGAAAACAAAAAGTTGATTGCAAAAATTGAGCATGTCGAAACTCACAACGCTCATCAAGCTGATGAGAACTTTTTCACAGAATTTTTGGAAAAGTGGGATCGCGGAGAATACCACGATTAGTGAGGTAACCAGATGATTCTTACAGTTACAATGAATCCTTCCATTGATATCTCTTATCCGTTGGAAGAGTTTAAGCTAGACACTGTTAATCGTGTTGCAGAAGTCAGTAAAACAGCTGGCGGAAAAGGTTTAAACGTAACAAGGGTTCTAGCAGAAATTGGCGATCATGTCGCCGCAACAGGATTAATTGGTGGAACAAATGGAAAATTCTTGCTTCAGAATCTCCATCAGAATGTGCAGCAGTCTTTTTATGAAATTTCTGGGGATACCAGGAATTGTATCGCCATTCTGCACGAGGGTAAGCAAACGGAAATCCTGGAAGCTGGGCCAAGAATTTCTGCATCAGAGGCAAATGGCTTCTTGCATCATTTCAAGCACTTGATGGAATCGGCTGATGTAGTCAGCATCTCAGGTAGTTTACCGGCGGGTCTACCAGTTGAGTATTATATTCAGCTTATTGAAATTGCCAATCAATTTGATAATAAAGTCGTCCTGGACTGTTCAGGTGCTGCCTTGGAAGCCGTTTTGAAATCGAATGTAAAGCCAACTGCAATCAAACCAAATAATGAGGAGTTATCCCAATTATTAGGTAGAGAAGTTTCAAAGGATATTGGCGAACTCAAATCTGTTTTGTCTGATCCTTTATTTGAAGGAGTCGAATGGATTATCGTATCACTTGGTGCAGATGGTGCCTTTGCCAAGCACTGGGATACTTTCTACAAGGTAGATATCCCTAAAATTGAAGTAGTCAATCCAGTTGGATCTGGGGACTCGACTGTTGCAGGAATTTCTTCAGCTCTGAGTCATCATGTAGATGATGTCTCTCTATTGAAAAAAGCAAATGTTCTTGGCATGTTAAATGCTCAAGAAAAGATGACTGGACATGTCAATGTTTATCATTATGACGGTCTTTATGAACAAATAAACGTAAAAGAGGTATAAACAATGGTATTAACTGAGCAAAAACGTAAATATATGGAAAAACTTTCTGATGAAAATGGTATCATCTCTGCCCTGGCCTTTGACCAACGTGGAGCCTTGAAACGATTGATGGCTCAATACCAAGAGGCAGAACCAACAGTTGCGCAAATGGAAGAACTGAAAGTTCTGGTAGCTGAAGAACTGACCCCATACGCTTCCTCCATGCTGCTGGATCCAGAATATGGCCTTCCAGCTACAAAAGCCCTGGACAAAAATGCCGGTTTGCTGCTGGCTTATGAAAAAACAGGTTATGACACCTCCAGCACTAAGCGTCTACCGGACTGTCTGGATGTTTGGTCCGCAAAACGTATCAAAGAACAAGGTGCAGATGCTGTTAAGTTTTTGCTCTACTATGATGTAGATAGCTCTGATGAACTCAACCAACAAAAGCAAGCCTATATTGAACGTGTGGGTTCTGAGTGTGTGGCAGAAGATATTCCATTCTTCCTTGAAATCTTGGCTTATGATGAAAAAATTGCGGATGCTTCCAGTGCCGAGTATGCCAAGGTGAAGCCTCGCAAAGTTATTGAAGCCATGAAAGTTTTCTCTGATTCACGTTTCAATATTGATGTTTTGAAGGTTGAAGTACCAGTCAATGTGAAATATGTAGAAGGCTTTGGGGATGGTGAAGTGGTGCATACGAAAGAAGAAGCAGCTGCCTTCTTCAAACAACAGGATGAAGCAACTGATCTTCCTTATATCTATCTGAGCGCTGGTGTAGCAGCTAAGCTTTTCCAAGAAACTCTGGTCTTTGCCCACGAATCTGGTGCTAACTTCAACGGAGTGCTTTGCGGCCGTGCAACTTGGGCCGGCAGTGTCAAAGACTATATTGAGCAAGGGGAAGAAGCAGCTCGTCAATGGCTCCGGACAAGCGGTTTTCAAAATATTGATGAGCTCAATCAAGTGCTTAAGCAAACAGCGACTTCTTGGAAAGAAAGAGTCTAATTCTGCTATTTTATAATGAAATTTTTAACAGCTCTGATTTAAAATAGAAGGGGGAAATAAAAATCCAACGTAAGCGTTTCTGCATAAAATAGAGCTTCTGGAAATTTCCTAAAATAGGATCAGTCATTGGTATCCATTTAGGGAGAGTTATCAATGACTGATTTTCGTTTAAAATCACCAAAAAAAGAAAAAAATGTTTAAAAAGCTCAAAGAAAGGGTTTACAAATTATTAACCTTATGATATACTATAGTCACAAGTTAATAAAAGGTGAATGTTAGTAACTAAGATTACGCATGATCACAGACGAATTAGAGGTAAAAAACTTTCTAAGGGTGTTTGTGGTCATTTTTTATTTTCACAATTCTTGAATATTCAAGTAAGGAGGTTACCATGTATCGGATTCTAAATCCAATGAACCACAATGTCGCTCTTGTCAGAAATGAAAAGGGGAAAGAGTTGGTCATTGTTGGGAAGGGAATCATTTTTGGTAAAAAGAAGGGTGATTTTATCCCAAAAGAAAAGGCTGAGAAAGTCTTTCGGATGAAAACGGAGGAATCGAGAGAAAACTTTGTGAGTCTTCTCAAAGATGTTCCGCTGGATTTCATCACTGTGACCTACGAAGTGATTGACAGTCTTTCAAGGAAGTACAGCTATCCGGTTCAAGATTATATCTATGTCACTTTGACGGACCATATCTACTGTTCTTATCAAGCAGTACAACAGGGACGCTACAAGGACAGCGCTCTTCCAGATGCTAGAGAGAAATATCCAGTTCCTTATCAAATCGCTCAAGAAGCAGTTACTATCTACAGAGAGCGCTTGTTAGATACTTTCCCTGATGATGAGGTAAACCGAATAGCCTATCACTTTATCAATGCCGAGGGCAATTCTGATCCTGAGGGGCAAAGCCATCTGGATAAGCGAAAGGAAATCCTGGGAGCTGTGGAAGCTGAGTTAAGGAAGAATGATATTAGAAGAACGGCTGAAAACAGCAACTTCTATGACCGCTTCATGATTCACTTAAATTATTTCTTAGACTATTTAGATAGGAGTCGGGATGATAATGTGTCACTCCTTGAAATGGAAAGTCAGATAAAGCTGACTTATCCAGAAGCCTATCAAATTGGAAGTACCATTTACGAGATTGTCGCTCAACAAACTGGAGTAGATGTATACAACAGTGAGCGAGTCTACCTTGTTTTACATATTCAACGATTACTTTAACTAAAAAAGGAGGTTCTGTCATGAACAGAGAAGAAGTAACATTACTTGGTTTTGAAATTGTAGCCTATGCAGGCGATGCCCGTTCCAAACTGTTGGAAGCCTTAAAGGCTGCAGAAGCGGGAGATTTTGCTAAGGCAGATGCCTTGGTGGAAGAAACCAATGGCTGCATCGCTGAAGCTCATCATGCTCAGACCAGTCTCTTGACAAAAGAAGCTGCTGGCGAAGACTTGGCTTACAGTGTGACCATGATGCACGGCCAGGATCACCTAATGACTACTATCTTGCTAAAAGACATGATGCACCATTTGATTGAACTATACAAAAGAGGAGTAAAATAATGAACAAACTCATCGGACTTATTGAGAAAGGGAAGCCTTTCTTTGAGAAGATTTCTCGGAATATCTATCTCCGTGCTATTCGGGATGGCTTTATCGCTGGTATGCCAGTCATCCTCTTTTCATCTATCTTTATCTTGATTGCCTATGTGCCAAATGCTTGGGGCTTCCACTGGTCTAAGGACATTGAAACTTTCCTTATGACTCCTTATAGCTATTCGATGGGGATTCTGGCATTCTTTGTAGGCGGAACAACCGCTAAGGCTCTGACAGACTCTGTCAATCGTGATCTGCCAGCGACAAACCAGATTAACTTCTTGTCTACGATGCTGGCTTCCATGGTCGGCTTCCTCCTGATGGCTGCTGAACCTGCTAAGGAAGGTGGCTTCCTGACTGCCTTTATGGGAACCAAAGGTCTTTTGACAGCTTTCATCGCAGCCTTTGTAACGGTTAATGTCTACAAGGTTTGTGTGAAAAATAATGTCACCATTCGTATGCCAGAAGAAGTTCCACCAAATATTTCCCAAGTATTTAAGGACTTGATTCCATTCACTTTGTCAGTGGTTATCCTTTATGCCTTTGAACTGATTGTTAAAGCATCTCTTGGTGTAACTGTTGCAGAATCTATTGGTACGCTTCTGGCTCCTCTCTTCTCTGCAGCTGATGGTTATCTCGGAATTACCCTTATCTTTGGTGCTTATGCTTTCTTCTGGTTTGTGGGTATCCATGGTCCATCAATCGTTGAACCAGCTATTGCAGCCATTACTTATGCCAATATCGATGCCAACCTGCACTTGATTCAAGCTGGTCAACATGCGGATAAGGTCATCACCTCTGGTACACAAATGTTCATCGTTACCATGGGTGGTACTGGTGCAACCTTGATTGTTCCATTCCTCTTCATGTGGCTCTGTAAATCAGAACGAAACAGGGCTATCGGACGTGCCTCTGTTGTTCCTACCTTCTTTGGAGTTAACGAACCAATCCTCTTTGGAGCTCCTATCGTATTGAATCCAATCTTCTTCATTCCATTCATCTTTGCCCCAATTGCCAATGTCTGGATTTTCAAATTCTTTGTCGATACCTTGAACATGAACTCCTTCTCAGCTAACCTTCCATGGGTAACCCCTGGACCTCTGGGAATTGTTCTTGGTACCAACTTCCAACTCTTGTCATTCGTCCTTGCGGCTCTTCTGGTTGTAGTGGATATTATCATCTACTACCCATTCGTCAAGGTTTATGATGAACAAATTCTGGAAGAAGAACGTTCTGGTAAATCAAACGATGCTCTGAAAGAAAAGGTTGCGGCTAACTTCAATACAGCTAAAGCAGATGCGATTCTTGAAAAAGCAGGTGCTGCAGAAGAAGCTCCAGCTCAAAATAATATTACAGAAGAAACAAATGTCCTTGTTCTTTGTGCTGGTGGTGGGACCAGTGGTCTCTTGGCTAACGCTCTCAATAAAGCGGCAGCCGAGTACAATGTCCCTGTTAAAGCAGCAGCTGGTGGCTACGGAGCTCACCGTGAAATGCTTCCTGAGTTTGACCTTGTTATCCTGGCTCCTCAAGTCGCTTCTAACTTTGAAGATATGAAGGCCGAGACAGATAAATTAGGCATCAAATTAGCTAAGACAGAAGGAGCACAATATATTAAGCTCACTCGTGATGGACAAGGCGCTCTGAAATTTGTTCAGGAACAGTTTGAAGACTAAATCAGTTAGCTTATTTGAGATGAAGCAAAATAAGTACTTTCCCTGTTTCCTTTCCAATGCTTCATCTCAAATACTATTATAAAGAGGAGAAAAAGATGGCAAAAACGCTCCCAAAAGATTTTATTTTCGGTGGGGCTACGGCAGCTTATCAGGCTGAAGGAGCTACTCACACAGATGGTAAAGGTCCCGTTGCTTGGGATAAATACTTAGAAGATAATTATTGGTATACGGCAGAACCTGCCAGTGACTTTTATCATAAATATCCAGTTGACCTGGCATTGGCTGAGGAGTACGGTGTGAATGGTATCCGTATTTCGATTGCTTGGTCTCGCATATTCCCAACTGGATATGGTCAAGTCAACCAAAAAGGTGTCGAGTTCTACCACAATTTGTTTGCGGAATGTCATAAACGGCATGTGGAACCATTTGTGACCCTTCATCACTTTGATACTCCGGAAGCCTTGCATTCAAATGGTGATTTTCTCAATCGTGAGAATATCGAACATTTTGTGGACTATGCAGCTTTCTGTTTTGAAGAATTCCCAGAAGTTCGCTATTGGACGACCTTTAATGAGATTGGGCCGATTGGAGACGGCCAGTATCTCGTTGGAAAATTTCCGCCGGGCATCCAATATGACCTAGCCAAGGTCTTCCAATCCCATCACAATATGATGGTCTCTCACGCTCGTGCAGTAAAGCTCTATAAGGATAAGGGCTACAAGGGTGAAATCGGAGTTGTTCATGCACTCCCTACCAAGTATCCTCTTGATCCGGAAAATCCGGATGATGTGGTTGCAGCAGAGTTGGAAGACATTATCCATAACAAATTTATCTTGGATGCGACTTATCTGGGATATTATTCCGAAAAAACCATGGCTGGAGTCAATCATATTCTGACTGCCAATGGTGGTACTTTGGATTTACGAGATGAAGATTTTGAAGCACTTGAAGCGGCTAAAGATCTCAATGACTTCCTCGGAATCAACTACTATATGAGTGACTGGATGCAAGCTTTTGATGGCGAGACTGAAATTATTCACAATGGTAAGGGCGAAAAAGGAAGTTCTAAATACCAAATAAAAGGTGTTGGTAGACGGGTTGCTCCAGACTATGTTCCAAGAACAGACTGGGATTGGATTATATATCCGCAGGGCCTGTATGACCAAATCATGCGGGTGAAACAAGATTATCCAAACTACAAAAAAATCTATATTACCGAGAATGGATTAGGTTATAAAGATGAGTTTGTGAACAATACGGTCTATGATGATGGACGGATTGACTATGTTAAACAACACTTAGAAGTCTTATCTGATGCCATTGCTGATGGAGCAAATGTCAAAGGTTACTTTATTTGGTCGCTGATGGATGTCTTTTCTTGGTCTAATGGTTATGAAAAACGTTATGGGCTTTTCTATGTGGATTTTGATACGCAAGAACGCTATCCAAAGAAGAGTGCTCACTGGTATAAACAAGTAGCTAAAACACAAATTATTGAGTAGGTTTTAAAGATACTTCTTTATTATAATTTCTAATATAAAACGAGAATGTGAGTCTTTGAACTGATATTCTCGTTTTCTTTTGTTTTGGAGGAAAAAATGGTTATTGAATTAAGAAATAATGAATTAACTGTACAGTTTAAGGAGTTTGGAGGTGCTTTATCATCAATTAAAGATGAAGATGGAATAGAATATCTTTGGCAAGGGAATCCACAATATTGGAGTGGCCAGGCCCCTGTTTTATTCCCCATTTGTGGAAGTGTTCGTGACGATAAAGTTAGTTTTGATTCTGACAACAAAGATATTCTAAGGATTATTCCTAGACACGGTTTAGTTAGAAAAGAAAATTTTTTATTTAGACAGATTGATGAGCAAACGATAGCTTTTACTTTTAAGTCCACAGAAGTTACTTTGAAAAATTATCCTTTTAACTTTGGATTAAAAATTATTTATCGCTTACACGAGTCAACGATAACGACTCAATATCAAGTGACGAATACTGAAAATAATAGGATATTACCCTATTTTATTGGAGGACATCCAGGTTTTAATTGCCCGTTAATAGATAGCGATATTTACGAAGATTATTATTTGGAATTTTCTGAAGAAGAGACTTGTAGTATCCCTAAAAGTTTCCCAGAGATAGGATTGCTTGATTTACAAAATCGTACACCGTTTCTCATGAATGAAAGAAAGATTGATTTAGTACATTCACTGTTTTCTCATGACGCCATTACATTTGACAAACTTAAGTCTCGTAGTGTCAGTTTGAAATCTAAGAAAAGTAATAAAGGACTGAGAGTGGATTTTAAAGATTTTTCTAACTTAATTATTTGGTCAACAACTAATAATGGTCCGTTTATTGCTTTAGAACCATGGAGTGGTTTATCTACTTCACTTGAAGAAAGTGATATTTTTGAAGAGAAACGACAAGTGACATTTGTGGAACCAGGAGAAACAAGTATTAAATCATTCGATATTACAATTTTGTAATCACAAGAAGATCAATATGTCCAGAAAAGTTAAAAACTAGTTTCAAAAAACATGCATCTGTCTTATGAGAAAAGGAAAAATATTATACCATTTTTTGATAGCTAACAGCATTAGAAACCTCAAATGGCATTCAGATAAGGATGATATAAATTTTGCTGTCATAACATGACAATTTCCCAGCTTTTTTCTGAAAGTGACATATACTTTTCTTAGGAGAAAGCTAGATGTACCAACGTATAAGAGATTTGAGGGAAGATTATGATTTCGCTCAAAGATATGTTGCAGAAGTGCTTTCCTTTTCTCATACTAACTATGCAAAAATTGAGAGAGGGGAGGTGGTTTTAACAGCCGATGTTCTGAACAGGTTACACTAAACTAGACAGAATTTATAAAGTGTTCTACACTAAAGAAAATAGGAGAAAAACTATGTCTAGAAAAATTCGCCGTTACTTCACAGATGACTTCAAACAACAAATCGTTGACTTGCACAATGCAGGTAGAAAACGCAGTGAACTGATCAAAGAATATGATTTAACGCCCTCAACCTTCGATAAGTGGGTTAAACAAGCAAGAACAACTGGTTCCTTTAAAACTGTCGATAATCTGACAGATGAACAACGTGAGTTGATAGAACTCAGAAAACGAAATAAAGAGCTCGAAATGCAATTAGACATTCTAAAGCAAGCGGCAGTGATTATGGCACGAAAAGGGATATAATCACTGCTAACAAGGATAAATACAGCATTTCAGCCATGTGTCGTTGGTTGAAGATTCCTCGCTCTAGCTATTACTACAAAGCTGTAGAGCCAGTACCTGAAGCAGAACTTGGAGAAAAAATCAAATCTATCTTCCTCGAAAGTAAGTCTAGGTACGGAGCCGGGAAGATAAAAAAATGTCTGGAAGTACAAGGAATCAACTTGTCTCGCCGTCGGATTCGTCGCATCATGAAGAGATTGAATTTGGTTTCTGTTTACCAGAAGGCTGCCTTCAAACCGCATGCTAAAGGGAAGAATGAAGCACCAGTTACGAATTTCTTAGAGAGACAGTTTAACCAACAAAAACCATTGGAAACCCTTGTGACGGACTTAACCTATGTTCGTGTTGCCAATCGTTGGGCTTACGTTTGCTTGATCATTGACCTCTTCAATCGTGAAATCATTGGCCTATCCCTTGGTTGGCACAAGACTGCTGACTTAGTCAAAGAAGCCATTCAAAGCATTCCCTACGCTCTGACCAAGGTCAAACTCTTCCATTCTGATCGTGGTAAGGAGTTTGATAATGCCTTGATTGATGAGATGTTAGAAACCTTTGGCATCACACGTTCACTGAGTCAAGCGGGTTGTCCTTATGACAATGCGGTAGCTGAGAGTACCTATCGCTCCTTTAAACTGGAGTTTATCAACCAAGAAAACTTCCGCTCTCTGGAAGAATTAACCCTTAAAACTAAGGATTATGTCCACTGGTGGAATCACCATCGCATCCACAGCACTCTTAATTACCAAACACCCATGACTAAAAGAGCAATCGTTTAACAAAAACACTTTATAAATTCTGTCTAGTTTAGTGTAACCTGTTCAAGCTATAAGTGTGCGACCCCAGAGGTTCGTATCGGTTGCAAAGTTTTGAAAATCTTTCATGTAGCCACTCGCACGGAAACGTTCCAGTGGATAGTTGTAAATGATTTTATTGTAGATAGTGATGTTCTTGCGTCCGGCCAGGTGCCACGAAACTATCTCGCTCATGAGCATGGACACTTCGTGCGGCGTGTAGAACTCGCCTGCTTTCTTGCCTGCGTTGGCGGCGAAGTTGCTGATAAGGTGCTCGTAGATGAAGCCCAGGATGTAGTCCTTGTATTCGTTTGCCTCGATTTTCGAGCGCATCTTGTTGGCGGATTCCCATATCTTTGATGCCAATTGCTGCTTGTTCGTCTATTAATCCTCGCTTCTGTAAACTTGGCTGATCGTTTCGCCGTCCTGTTCTTGACGGAACACGCACAGCCGTAGCTCACCTGGAGGCCGTCGTGGACAGTTTCGATACCAAGCTTCGGTTTAAAGGCAATGTTGGATGCTCCAGAAGAACCACCGCAGCCCCAAATGTCAATAAGAGCCAAAATGGCAAAGAATCAAGTGCACTATTGTGGTAAAAAAAGTTGAGGTTACAATTGAGATGTGGTATAATATAATTATGAATTGCAAGATTTGGATGACTTATTCACCCGTAATGAAAGATGTAAACAATTCAAATTGATAGGGGACGTCAAAGAAAGGAGAATCCAACGCCATGCGTAGATGGATAAAAATTATGAAAATAAAAAAGCAGATAAAACATAAAAATGTTATTAGGTTTTTTTCGCTCGCGTTGGCGTCCTTGATGATTTTATCTATGTCATGGACACCAATTACGTATGCCGAAAACTTGCAATACGGACCTCAATCTGAACCGCAAGTTGTCACTCCTGTAAAGGAAGAACCAACAAGTATCAAATCCAACGAGGAACAGGGCGGGGATTTAGAGATCGGACCAGAGATTGTTGATCAACCCGTGGGTGCTGCTATACCGGCACCGACCATTAACAAAGTCTTTTGCGACGCCACAACCATTTCCGGCGGTAAGGTACACAAAGATAAGGTTAATAAAAAGACTGTAGTAGCAACAGTCCATGTAACATTAAAGGCTAAAGACGGCACTGTTAAAGCCACTCTTTCCTATACCCCTAAAAGAGGAAATACCTGGAAAGTAGATTTACCTGCTGGAACAAAAGTTGAAGAAGGAGATACAGTTACTGTCTATCAACAATTAGATGAAAACAAATCACCAGAAGTAACTGCAAATGCTGAGCTATCAATAGCAGGTCAGACAACGCTCACAATGCCCGTCGGCGAAATCTGGATTGAACACACGAACTCCAACCAAGTAAATGACGATGAGAAAGCAGAAGCTACTGAACTGTTGAAGAACGCCAATCCGGAAATTGCGAATAAAATTAAGAGTGTTACATTTTCTATCGATGGCACGGATCATGCCTACTATGAAGTGACCTATACCGATAGATCAATCTCCGGAAAAATTGAAGCTCCGGACCTAAAAATCAAAACGGTAACGGAAACATCTGCTGCTCCGACAATACAAAAAGTCCAGGTAACAGATGGACAGATTATCGTTACATTTGCTGAAGAGGTTGCCGCAGGTACGAAATTTTATTTTGTCAACAATTTCACGGATAACGAGGACAATAGTTTCTGTGAAGATGGAAAATGTATAGTGGACAAATCGACTTGGCGAGAGATGTCTCAAACAGTATCCGTTGACGGCACAAAAGTTACGTTCCCAATCAATGATGATGATTTAAAACTCGGAAAAAAGTTCGGTATTATTGTCAAAGAGCCACATAAATTCCGTTCTTGCGCGAAGTCTGAGCCGGTAATAACAACTCCCCAAAAAGTCGCCGTGAGAGATCCCAAAAAACTAACTGATGACGATAAAAAAGCCATCGATAAAGCTATTCGAGATGCCAATACGGTACATAGCGTATCTAAACTCCCCGATGGAACTGGATTTATAAACGATCCTGCGTTTATCGAGTTTGATAAAGACGGAAACGTTACAATAATCAGTCCTAATGATGTGGAAGTTGATTGGGATGACGACGGCAATCCGGTATATCAAAAAAATGCCGATGGAACCTATAAACTAAACGATGGGGCCAAAGTCACTAAATTCCCTGCTAAAGATCTGGTGAAAAATATCGCACCTAAATCTCCGGTGATTGCAGTAGACACGGATAAGGGTGAAGTAACTATTACCCCACCGGCTTATAAAGATCCCGGTTATGATACCGACTTGGCGTCCTACACGATTACGTATAAGGACGAATCGGGCGCGGAGAAAACCGTCACTGCAACGCGAACCGTAGACGCTACCACAGGTAAGACCACGTGGACATCGGATGGTGCGACCGTTGATGCAAATACTGGGGTAGTAACCCTGGAGATTAAAGAGTTAGCAGTTGGAGCCACCATCACGGCAAAAGCAAAAGATAATGGTGGATTAATTCCTGAAGAAGCTCCGCTTGAATCGGATCTGGCAAGCAAGGCTCTCGAAACTGCCACTGTTAGCTACGACGGTAACGGCGGCACCGGCGAAATGAAAGATAAGAAGCTAAACAAGGGCTCAAAGTACAAGATTTTGAGTAATGCTTTCACTGCTCCTGAAAATAAGGAATTTGACACTTGGGAAGTGAATGGCAAAAAACTAGCGCCAGGCACTGAGATTATGGTTGACAAAGATACGCAAGTCACAGCAATTTGGAAGGAGAGCCGGGTCAAGCTAAAAATCACTACATCCGTAACAAACGGAACCATTGATCCGAGCTGCGATGCATATAAGGGAGACAATAAGACCATAAACTATGCACCAAAGGATGGTTACAAGCTAAAGAGCGTAACCGTTGATGCCAAGGAAATGGATATATCTAAATATCCAAATAGCTATACCTTTACGAACCTCGATAAAAACCATGAAATAGCCGTTGTGTATGAACTCCATACATACACAGTGACCTACGACTGGGGTGGAGATGCACCAGAGGGAAAGGCTGTTCCGAAAGATACAGGCAGCTACCACAAGGGTGATCGCTACACCGTAGATACCACCTACAAGAAGAACGAC
>NZ_KV810570.1:0-592 GCF_001812815.1 Streptococcus sp. HMSC073A12
TTTTTCTACCATTTGTCAAGCAATTCAATGTTTTTCAGTCAAAGAATTGATGATTGATTTGATTTTAATAGTTTATCCTAGCCCTTTTTGGCTCTTTTGATTGGAAAAAGAGTACACAAAATCAACACCATACCTAGCGAAATTTTTGTAAGGTGTTACAATAATAGAGCATAGACGGCTTTAATGATTTTGGGTTAAAGTGTAATCGTAAAGTTTGTTATGCGTAATGAGGTAATACATTGTCTGTATGAGGCGATGCATTGAGGCAATCGTATGAGGCTTAGTTGAAGTCGTCTGCGATTGTCTTTTTCGTTTCTCATAAAAGTCCGCAATGTGGCAAGGATTGGTATGGCTGGCCGAAGCAATGTTGTGAATGGTCTTGAAGAGAATCTTTCTGGCATAAGGATTGCCCCGTTTGGTGATGTGTTCTTGAGCCAGAAAGTTTCCAGATTTGTAGTGTCTGAGATCAATTCCAATAAAGGCGTTGATTTGATTGGCAGACTGAAAACGGCGAATATCTCCTAATTCGCCTATGATAGAGGTGGCTGTTGTTTCAGCGATACCAGAGATGGAGAGGAGAATCTCGTACTCT